>DATIJL010000010.1 GCA_035478595.1 Candidatus Chromulinivoraceae bacterium | reverse complement strand
GATATCCCCAGCGGAGTAGCCTTTACGAAGTAATATTCCAATCTCGGCACGCTCTACTTTGGTGAGGTGTTTGTAGCTGCTCATGCTCCACCAGAGTAGCAAAAGTGCTACGCACTTTCGCACTTCAGAGTTAAGTTTAGGCACAGGCAAAAAGGATGTGTACGTTGACACAGTCGATGTTTCTTCCCCTAGGAGAAGCGCAAAAGCTGCTCAACTTGAGCAGCCGCAGTCAAATGCAAAATCTGTTTCCGTTCATTCCTCATGTTTATTTCGCGAAGCGTCAAACACGGTTCTTCCTGGCCTGCTATCTCAAAGGACTCGCTGAGTTCCTGGATGGACGCAGCGCCACACTCCAACTGGTACGTATGTTCAACGCTGTCGACGGTACACCGCAACTCTACCGTGAGACGCGGATCGCCCTGGCGGCAGTTATCAACTCACGCGCCGAACACACGCCTACACAGGTTGCCGACGTGTTCGGCGTTGGTCGTGCCACTGTCAGTGGGTGGGTACAGGCCAAAGTCCTCCCTGTCGAGGAGAAGAAAATCCAAGGTGGACAGATCGTCCCCATGGGTCCGCGACAACGACGTGTAATGGGTCGTCAGTACATCAAGGCGCAGACGCTTCACGACTTGTTCCAATGGGTGACGCCGTTCTAGGCGTCACCCCGCCCGTGACTCCTCCAGGCGAAGGCTGGAGTCACGGGCTCATCCCCTGAACTTATTTGTTATAAAAACCTTAGATAATTGCTTTACTACCACAAGCAGACAGAGAGTTCATCGTTCGATCTCCTAGGCTCATGATAGTAAATGATCTACCGCGTTTGCGGGATCAGTAGTCCGCTCTTCGGAACACGCGCCCACTCATAACGCTCGGCGAACTTTTCAGCCCGTGCAAGCCACTGATTGGACGCATCGTCGGGATGCTGAAGCAAAACCGACCCATGTTCGAGCGTCGTCGGCCCTTCGGAGGTTGTGATCCGGAGATCAACTACCCCCATGACGATGACTTCGCGGTCCTTCTTGGCTTCGAAGAACACGGCACCGCCATCGACAGCCTGGCTAGTCCGTTTCCACCATGGCGGCTTACGCTTTTTGAACGTTGCCAGGTATGCGCGCCACGCTTCCTTGAGGGCTGTCTCGTTAAAGCCACGAGACAGCCAGAATTCCTTCAGTGTCACGGCGAGCGGATCGCTAAGCGTCACCGCGCCGTACACCGTGTAGTCACGCGCAAATACCTGGTTCGGGTAAGTGTCGTCGGCTGCGATCGCTTGATGCGGGTCGCCTCGATGAATGTCTAGTTCTTGCTGCCAGTGACGGTTATGCGCCTTGGCGTCGCCAGGCGCAATACACATGACGGCACGCGCCGTGGGCTTGGGCTGAGCCGTTCCCGCCGTTCCTGGAACAAGCGGCGGTAGGTGGTACGGGCTGTAGGGCGTAGTGTTCAGGATCTGATTACGCGGGATAATCGTCGTAGGCACGACCCTTCACCTCCTCTGTCTGCTTGTGCTGCCCCACCTTGGGGCTAAAGATAAATGTACCATCTTATGTGTATAGTAAGCAATACGAAAACAATCCAGATCGCTTCGTCCTACCAGAGATCGCGAATCTTAACTCGAAGCACACCAGCTACTGCATACTGCAAAGTAAAGAATACTATGCTCAGAGCAGCCAGCCCACAGCCTACAACAAGAGCAATTGAATAATCGACAGATTGCTTTTCTAACCATCCAGAAGCGGACGTTAAAATGACAGGGATAATAATTAATAGGAGCTTGATAGCAAAGATAAGTCTTGTCGTCAACTTGTCGCGGAACTTTTTAGTGTCTTTTTTATGTTGTGTCTTCATAACTATCGGCGTCATAGTCTGAGCCGTTTTATGCACTACTTTATTACCCGTTTTAACAATACTCACCGGTATTTTTATGAGTGCATAGATCGTCACGGCGACCATAACAACCACTGTAACACCTAAGATAATCATCTCGACAGAGTTAGGAAGTGTAAACGCAGGTACGGGCGATGACACAACAGGCTTGTCGGCATTAGGTGACACAAATAAGGTTACTGATTGGATAACACTAAAGTAAAGCAAAACTGCCCAAAACCACTGCAAAAACCCAAAAAAGTACCCTAAGGCACCAAAGAAATTGGCAATGCCCCTTTTAGGGTTTCGTTTCGACTTTTGCTCCATGAGCTAAGGATACTAGATCATAAGAGCGTAAGCAACATACCGTAAATTATTTAACTACGATAAAAAAGCAAGATCATAGTAAAATAGACGTATGACTGAACCCACACAACTTGAGGGCACTAAGCTCGCTAATTTCACACCACTACCAACTGTTCCACAGCTAGAGATTATTGATGTCGTCGAAGGCACTGGAGAGGTTGTTCCCGAAAACGCTACTATTACCGCGCATTACACCGGCGCACTCTGCAAGGATGGAACTATTTTTCAAAGCTCGCACGACTTTGGAAAGCCAATCACCTTCGGACTAAACCAAGTTATAAAGGGATGGACACAAGGTGTTCCAGGCATGAAGGTGGGCGGTACAAGACGCCTTGTCATTCCATCTGCACTTGCCTACGGATCAGTCCGCGCAGCCGCAAACATTCCACCAAACTCTGACCTCGTGTTCGATATTGAGCTCGTATCGTTATAAGCAACGTTCACCAATAAAAATACACCGCTCAATCTTATGAGCGGTGTATTTATTTCGATTAGCGACTATTTACTAGCGCGCTTCTCGATGATTTCCTGTGCAACGTTAGGTGGTACTTCCTCGTACTGCGCAAGCTCCATAGTGCTGGCTGCACGACCTTGGCTCATTGAACGAAGATCACTTGTGTAACCAAACATACTTGCAAGTGGCACAAATGCCTTAACAAGCTTCGCACCACCAGGAATGTCTTCCATAGCGTCAATGCGACCACGACGAGCGTTAAGGTCGCCAATGACGTCACCCATGAACTCTTCTGGCGTACTAACTTCCACCTTCATAATAGGTTCGAGAAGAATAGGTTTTGCAGCTTTAATACCCGCGCGGGTTGCAATGTGACCAGCGAGCTTAAAGGCAAGTTCGCTCGAGTCGACATCGTGGTAGCTACCATCGTAAAGTGTCGCTTTAACATCTACTACTGGGTAGCCAGCGATAACACCACCTTCGAGAGTTTCGCGCACACCTTGTTCAACAGGTTTGCGATATTCCTGAGGAACAACACCGCCTTTAATAGCGTCAAAGAACTCAAAGCCTTTACCCGTTTCATTCGGCTCAAAGCGAATCCATACGTCACCGTATTGGCCACGACCACCAGATTGCTTAGCATGCTTACCCTGTACGTCTGAGGTACCTTTGATAGACTCACGGAAGGCAACTTGTGGCTCACCGATGTTTGCCTCAACCTTAAACTCACGCTTCATACGATCGATAAGGATGTCAAGGTGAAGCTCGCCCATTCCAGACATAATGGTCTGACCAGTCTCTTCGTCGGTGTGAACGCGGAAAGTTGGATCTTCTTCGGCAAGACGTTGCAAAGCAACACCCATCTTTTCTTGGTCGGCCTTAGTTTTAGGCTCAACAGCGATTGATACTGGTGGTTCTGGGAAATCGATAGATTCAAGCTGAATTGGGTGAGTTGGGTCACAGATAGTTGCACCAGTAAAGGTATCCTTGAGACCAACAACAGCTGCAATGTCACCTGCACCGATAACATCGATATCTTCACGCTTGTCGGCGTGCATACGAACGATACGGCCGATACGCTCTTTGTTACCTGTCGTGGTATTAAGTACGTAGCTACCAGCGGTCAATTTACCACTATAAACACGGATAAAGATCAATTTACCAACAAATGGGTCGGTTGCAATTTTAAAGGCCAAAGCGGCAAGAGGCTCAGACTCGTCTGGCTGGCGCTCAATTGTGTCGCCTGTCTTTGGATTGATACCTTTAATAGCGTCAACATCAAGTGGAGATGGAAGGTAATCAGCAACAAGGTCGAGGACCTTTTCAACAATCACACCACGGCCGTCACCACCAGTTACGAGGAAGAAGTCACCAGCAAGCACACGCTTACGGAGAGCAACCTTAAGTTCATCGATAGAGATCGACTCTTCACCCTGCTCAAGAAAACGCTCAAACAGTTCATCGTCAGCTTCAACAGCAGCTTCAACCAGAAGACTGCGCGCGTTTTTAGCTTTTTCAAGCATGTCTGCTGGAATTTCGCCTGGAGCAAGCTCGTGGTCGGTGTAATCACCGTAGGTGTAAGCTTTCATATCAACGAGGTCAACAACACCGTTGATCTCCTTTTCAAAACCAATTGGAAGGTGGATAGGGAGAGCATTCTTAGAAAGACGATTGTGAATAGTACCCAGTGATTTATAAAAGTCACCACCAATTTGGTTGATCTTGTTAATAAAGCAGATACGAGGAACGCCATACTTATTAGCCTGGCGCCATACAGTCTCAGTCTGAGCTTCTACGCCCATTTTACCGTCGAACACTGTTACAGCACCGTCGAGCACGCGAAGAGAACGCTCAACTTCGGCCGTAAAGTCGATGTGTCCTGGGGTATCAATAATGTTGATCTTGTGACCTTTCCAAAAACAGGTCACAGCAGCAGAGGTAATAGTAATACCTCGCTCTTTTTCCTGTGCCATCCAGTCAGTCGTGGCGCTATCGCCATCAGCACCTCGAACTTCACCAATCTTGTGGTTAATTCCTGTGCGATACAAAATACCTTCAGTAGTGGTCGTTTTGCCTGCATCAATATGGGCAATAATACCGATGTTACGAAAGTCCTTGAGTGGGACGTTTTTCTGGGCCATAGCGTTGCTGCTCTTTCTTCTTTCTTCGTTAAATATGAATTTTTGCCATCAAAAATAGCGCTTCCTTACCATTTTACCAGAAGTGTCTATAAATGTCACCCCCTGTTAACTGTGCACACATGCTCTCTTAATCTATGTTTAAAACATTCTTTTTGTTGCATTATTAACAAGCAGCAAACTAACGCTCAAAAAAAGAACTCCCGTATAAGGAGTTCTTTTTTTGCCCAAATGCAGATTAGCTGCGAGCGAAGTGAGCGAAGGCGCGGTTGGCCTCAGCCATCTTGTGCGTGTCTTCTTTCTTTTTGTACGCAGCACCAGCTTCGTTGTAGGCATCTACAATCTCGAGCGCAAGACGCTGAGAGTAAGGAATACCGTTACGTGAACGAGCTGATTGTACAAGCCAGCTAAACGCATAGTGAAGCTGACGGTGACCCTGTACAGGGAAAGGAATCTGGTAGTTAGCACCACCAACACGGCGAGATTTAACCTCGAAGTTTGGTGAAACGTTCCTTAGAGCCTTTTCAAAAATAGCAAGTGGGTCTTCGCTATCAAGCTTTTTAGCAGCTTGCTCAAGGGCAGCGTACACAGCTTTTTCAGCGATAGATTTTTTACCATCAAGAATAGATTTGTTAATAAGGCGCTGAACGAGTACGCTCTGGTACTTGCGGTCAGGCTTAAGTTCGCGTTGTAGTTTTTTGGTTACTTTACGAGGCATTACTTGTCATCCTTTTTGGCACCGTATTTAGAACGGCCCTGCTTACGCTTTGCAACACCCTGAAGGTCAAGAGCACCACGAACGATGTGGTAACGAACACCTGGAAGGTCTGGAACACGACCACCACGGACAAGCACAACGGCGTGCTCCTGGAGGTTGTGACCTTCACCACCAATGTATGCCCAGACTTCTTGCTGGTTCGTCAAACGAACACGAGCAACTTTACGAAGCGCTGAGTTTGGCTTTTTAGGGGTTTTTGTTGTCACCTTGATACAAACACCACGTTTTAGTGGGGCATCCTGGTCGTAGTAACGCGTTTTAAGCGCGTTATGAATGCGGCCAAGCGCTGGAGACTTTGATTTTTTAATCGCAGTCTTACGAGGCTTGCGCACCAACTGGTTAATAGTAGGCATGAAAACTCCTGTTATTCACTTATTTGAAGAGCAGAATGCTCTGATTTACGATTTGGATTCAGCATATCCGCTTCGTGTCATACTTTTTAGCGTTCTCTCGTGACGTGTACACATTCTTTTCGTCTAAGAGTCTAAAAAGAGGAAACTCATGTATTAGCTTAACAGAGATACTGTATTATTTCAAGGTAAAAATAAGCCCGGAAGGCCGGGGCGGTGCGTCTTGTGAGGACGTACCATTGCCTCGGCCCTTCCGGGTGCATCACATCAAGAGCGCCGACTACGGAAACGCGAAGCGCGTCCTCGTCGATCCGGCCGCCATTCGTCGTGAACAAGTCACGCTCGAAGTCGGTCAAGCCCGTGGGCTGCGGCGGCAACTCCGAAGAACGAGCGGTGCCCGTCGTCGAATCGCCAGTCGTTACTGCCATCCTGACCATCTCCTCCGATGATCCTAGGTGTATTAGATGCGTATATTACGATACGACCTCTAATTAATAATGTCAAACGTTCACCTCCGTAAACATGAAAAATAACCCCTTACAAATGAAGGGGTTATTTTTACAATAGGACCGATATCTACTCAGCGAGTTCGATATCTTCGACGATTTCGCTCACAAGAGCCTCGTCAGGTTCATCAACACGAGCACCGGTTCCAACAGGAATCTTGCGACCAATGATGACGTTTTCCTTAAGACCATTCAGGCGGTCAGCTCGGCCACTAGTAGCAGCATTGATGAGCACGCGAGTCGTGTCTTGGAATGATGCAGCAGATAGCCAGCTATCGCTCCAGATTGACACCTTGGTAATACCAAGGAGCAATTGGTTGTACTGAGCAAGCTCTTTACCTTCGCTGGCGAGTAGGACATTCGCTTCGTAGACCGCAGCCTTAGAAACAATATCACCCATGACAAAGGCGCTGTCACCTGGGTCTTCGACCTGAACACGAGAGAACATCTGACGAACGATGATCTCAAGGTGCTTGTCAGCAACATCTTGACCCTGTGCAGCATAAATACGAAGCACCTCGTTAATGATATAACGCTGTGTTGCTTCCGTACCCTTAAGACGCATGAGGTCGTGGAGATTGAGCGAACCGATAGTAAGACGGTCACCTGCTTCAACGACATCACCAGCCTTTACAACAAGCTGCGTACTGCCAGGAATCTCGTAACGAACCGGTGAGCTCGCGTTTGCGGCAATCACCATCGTGTCTTCGGCAACCTCTACGACACCGTCGAATGGTGCAACGAGTGGTTTAGCTTCGCCCTCGGCAGTTGCCAGAACATCACCAACCTTTACGTTGCTACCAGCTTTAACGGCCATCTTGCGGCCTTCAAGCGCAATGCGCTCAACATGACCAGCTGAAGGAGTAACTTGAACGATGTACTTCTTGCCATCTTCCCAGAGATCAACAACACCAGCAGTTTCAGTAACATGCGCTTGTCCCTTAGGTGTACGAGCTTCGAAGAGCTCTTCAACACGAGGCAGACCCTGTGTAATGTCTCCACCAGCCACACCACCGGCGTGGAAGGTACGAAGCGTAAGCTGCGTTCCAGGTTCACCGACTGACTGAGCGGCAATGACACCGACAGGCTGAGCGGCTGCAACAAGTGTACCGGTTGCCATATCGATACCGTAACTCTTTTGTGGAATACCACGAAGGCTCTTTGTAGAGAGGACGCTCTGGATCTTGACGTTTTCGATAGTAGCATCTGCTTCAATAGCATCGGCAACTTCACGAGTAATGAGCTCGTCTTTACCAACGATGCCAGGGATTTCCTCAGCAGTGTAACGACCATAGAGACGGTTACCAAAGTCAATCATAGTCAGTGCAGACTCTGCACGGTAGATAGCGAAGCCTTCATCCTCCTCAGCGACATCGTCTTTAGCAGTAAAGACATCTTGGCTCACGTCCACAAGACGACGAGTCAAGTAACCCGAGTCAGCTGTCTTAAGAGCGGTGTCAATCAGACCCTTACGAGCACCACGGGTAGCCACGAACGACTCAAGTGATGAAAGACCTGCTTTATAGCTTGAGCGAATAGGTAGCTCAATTTCGCGGTTAGTCGCGTCCACCATGATACCAACCATAGCGCTTGCAAGCTTAACGTTTGAAATATCACCACGTGCACCAGAGTTCACCATGACACTAATGCTAGTATCCATGTTCTTTAGCTGTGACTGCAAGAACTCAGTTACTTGACGGTCAACACCACGCCATGCGGCAACAGTCAGGTTATAACGCTCTTCCTCGGTGATAAGACCCTGGTCGAATTGTTCAGAAATGAGCGCAGTCTTAGCGTCACCTTCTGCAACAAATTCACCAATCTCGTCAAAGTGGATGTAGTCGTCCTTACCAGTAGATACAGCAGCGATAGTGGCAAAACGGAATGCCAGACCCTTCATTCGGTCAGCGGTCTTAGCAGTTTCTTCAGCACCATACGTGTTAAAGATCTTAGCAAGAACCTTCTTAAGCTGCTTCTTGCTTTGGATGTTGTTATCGTATGGAAAATCAGCTGGCAGGATGTCGTTAAAGAACACTCGACCAAGCGTCGTGTTACGAGCTTGACCCTTTGTAACAACGCGAATTGGAGTCTGAAGCTGGAGTTTACCGTTATCGTAAGCCATTTCAGCTTCGTAGATTGAGCTATACGCCTTAACGGTGTCAGTTTGGGCGCTTGGTTTTTCATATGTAAGGTAGTAGTTACCAAGTACAACGTCCTGACCGATGTTAAGCACTGGTGCACCATCAGCTGGCTTTAGAAGGTTGTTGGTTGCGCTCATGAGGTCACGAGCCTCAGCCTGAGCTTCTTTAGACAGTGGAAGGTGTACAGCCATCTGGTCGCCATCGTAGTCGGCGTTAAATCCGTTTGCGACGAGTGGGTGTAGCTGGATTGCTTTGCCTTCAACCAACTTAGGCTGGAAAGCTTGGATTGAAAGACGGTGAAGAGATGGAGCACGGTTCAAAAGAACGTACTTACCTTCAATCACAGCATCAAGTGCGTCCCATACAAGTGCGTCGCCAGCCTCGATTAAACGAGTTGCTGAGCGAATGTTGTGAGCGTGTTCGCCACGGATAAGCCAGCTAATGATGAACGGCTTAAAGAGCTCGAGTGCCATTTGCTTAGGAAGACCACACTGGTTGATCTTAAGCTTAGGACCAACAACAATGACAGAACGTCCAGAGTAGTCAACACGCTTACCCAGAAGGTTCTGACGGAAACGACCCTGCTTGCCCTTAAGCATGTCACTGATGCTCTTAAGACGACGGCGACCGCCGGTAGCGTTAACGGCACGACCACCACGGGCTGCGCTGTTATCGATCAATGCGTCAACAGCCTCTTGGAGCATGCGCATCTCGTTGCGACGAATTACTTCAGGCGCGTTGAGATCAATCAGCTTCTTAAGACGGTTGTTACGGTTAATTACACGACGGTAAAGGTCGTTGAGGTCGCTTGTAGCAAAACGACCACCGGTAAGTTGCACCATTGGACGAAGGTCCGGAGGAATAACAGGAAGAACGGTAAGCGTGAGGCTGTTTGGCCTAATACCAGCGGCAAGCATACCCTCAAGCACCTTAAGACGCTTAAGCAGTTTCTTTTCACGCTGACCCTTAGCGCTTTCGACTTCTTCGCTGAGCTGTTTGATAAGAACAGGCAGATCGATCTCGTCAAGGAGTGCCTTTAGTGCAGTACCACCCATGCCAACTTCGGCAAGTTCTTCGTACTCTTCAGGAAGGTTACGGAAATCAGTTTCGCTGATGAGAGCGCCCTTTACGAGGCTCTCAAGTTGACCCTTTTTAACTGTATACATGTCGTTGAGTTCTTCAACTTCACGTGATTGCTGTTCAGCAAGTGCCTTAACATCAGCATTTTCAACAGAAGCTTCGCGCTCATAGCGGATTTTAATCGCTGCACGGCCGGCTTCAGTTTCGGCATCAAGATCAGCAAGCATTTGATCGCGCTTTTCTTCGTTTACCTTCAATACAACGTAGGTTGCAAAGTAAGCGATGCGTTCAAGGTTACGAACCGTAATACCAATGAGCAGACTCATGGCACTTGGCGTACCACGCATGAACCAGATATGCGCAACAGGTGCGGCAAGCTGGATGTGACCCATGCGCTCACGACGAACGATAGACTTAGTAACAAGTTCACCGTTCTTATCTACAGCTGCTTCACGAGAACGAACACCCTTGAGCTTGTTATCGTGTGGGTTGATATCTTTTACTGGTCCGAAAATACGCTCACAGAACAAACCATCGCGTTCAGGCTTTTGTGTACGGTAGTTGATGGTTTCTGGCTTAGTAACCTCACCGTAGCTCCACTTGAGGATGTCTTCTGGGCTAGCGACTGCGAGACGCACGGCGTCAAAGTCAGCAATACCGTTCGATGCAACAACTCGGCTCATATTACGCCTCCTTCCTTTCTTCATCTATTTCATCAATGTCTTGAATACTCATTCCATCTTCAATGTCACCAATTTCATCAGCTTCATCAAGAACAGTTTCGACAACGTCGTCGTCAAGAAGTCCATCAGCTGGAACTGTCTTGTCTTCTGGGCCAGCACTTGCAATAACGTTTTCGGCGTCAATAGCAGCGTCTTCAGACTCATCTAAAAGATCAACACGAAGACCAAGACCCTGAAGCTCCTTTACGAGCACGTTGAACGACTCAGGAAGCTTAGGACCGACAATTGGCTCATCCTTAATGATAGATTCGTAGGCTTTTGCACGACCATAGGTGTCGTCCGACTTGATCGTCAACATTTCCTGCAGAGTTGCTGCAGCACCGTATGCTTCAAGTGCCCAAACCTCCATCTCACCAAAGCGCTGACCACCGTTTTGCGCTTTACCACCAAGTGGTTGCTGGGTAACCATAGTGTATGGACCAGTCGAGCGGGCGTGGATCTTGTCGCTTACCATGTGGTGAAGCTTAATCATGTGCATCACACCAACAGTTGTGCGCTCTTCAAACGGCTCACCGGTGCGGCCGTCAAAGAGTTGGCTCTTACCGTCAGGTGCGTAACCAGCTTTTTCAAGCTCGCTTGAGATAGTTTCATTCGTCACACCATCGAATGGAGGCGTTGCTACCTTGTAACCAAGGGCACGAGCAGCCATACCAAGGTGAGTTTCAAACAGCTGACCAATGTTCATACGACTTGGCACACCAAGTGGGTTCAAGACCACGTCAACTGCAGTACCGTCTTCCATGAATGGCATATCCTCTACAGGAAGAATACGAGCTACAACACCCTTGTTACCGTGACGACCAGCAAGCTTGTCACCAACGCTAATTTTTCGGAGTTGTGCAACGAAGATCTGGATCTGCATTAGAACGCCAGCCTTAAGTTCGTGACCGTTTTCGCGGCTAAAGATCTTGACGCCAACAACCTTACCACCACCAGCATTGTTCATGCGCTGTGAAGTATCGCGGACATCCTTAGCTTTTTCGCCAAAGATAGCGCGAAGAAGTCGCTCTTCAGAGCTGAGCTCCTGCTCACCCTTAGGAGTAATCTTACCTACGAGCACGTCGCCGGCTTTAACTTCGCTACCGATTTGTACGATACCGTTTTCGTCGAGATGGCGAAGTGAGTCTTCGCTAACATTTGGAATGTCGCGGGTAACGATTTCTGGGCCAAGCTTAGTCTCACGGACTTCAACCGTGTAGTCTTTGATGTTGATGCTTGTAAGAGCATCTTCTTTAACGATGCGGTCAGAAAGCACGATTGCGTCGTCCATGTTGTAACCACCCCATGGCATAAAGGCAACCGTCAGGTCGCGGCCAAGAGCTAGTTCACCATCAGCAATAGAAGCACCCTCAATCAGAATGTCACCCTTTTTAACTTTTTGACCACGGGTAACGCGGGTTTTTTGGTTGATTGAGCGGTCATCGTTCGATTTAGCAAAGTGGATAAGCTCGTATGTCTTAACGCCATCTTTGTATTTAACTTCAACAAGTTTGCCGTCAGCACGAACAACTTCACCATCACCCTCAGCAACAACAAGCTGGCTTGTATTACGGGCGATTTCCGCTTCGATACCCGTACCAACCGTTGGAGATTCTGGGGTAAGAAGAGGAACTGCTTGCTTCTGCATGTTTGAACCGGTCAACGATCGGTCAACACGGTTTTTTTCAATAAACGGCACAAGAGATGCAGTAGAACCAAGGATCTGCTTGTGAGCGGCGTCCATATAGGTAACCTCTGAAACATCTACCTGCTCTGGCTTAAGGTGCTTGCGGGCACTCACACGCTCTGCGGCGAACGTACCGTCGTCGTTTAGTGTCGCACCAGCATCGGCGATAACTTCGTTGATCTCCTGTGAGGCGTCGAGGTAAATAACTTCATCAGTTACTTTGCCCTCAGCTACCTTAAGATAAGGAGTCTCGATAAAGCCGTATTCGTTAACACGAGCGTAGGTCGCAAGGTTAAGCACTAGCCCAATGTTGGCGCCTTCTGGTGTCTCAACAGAACAGATACGACCGTAGTGAGTTGGGTGAGCATCACGAACGTCAAAACCGGCACGTTCGCGTGAAAGACCACCAGGACCCATTGAGCTAAGGCGACGCTTATGTGAAAGCTCTGATAGTGGGTTAACTTCATCCATAAGCTGTGAAAGCTGCGAGCTGGCAAAGAACTCGCGAACAGCTGCAACAACTGGACGGGCGTTAATTAACTGACCAGGAGTGACAGATTCGATGTCAGACATTGACATACGGTCCATGGCATTACGCTGCATACGGAGCATACCAACGCGGAACTGACGGGCAACAAGTTCACCAACCAATTTAACGCGGCGGTTTGAAAGAGCGTCAATATCGTCAGATGGGGCTTGTGTATTATTAAGTCGGATAATTTCCTTGATGATTGCGATAAGATCGCTCATCTGGAAAACACGGTTTTCAGCAACATTTGCGACTTCAAGACCGAGGCGTTGGTTTAGCTTGTAACGGCCAACACGGCTGTAGTCAAAGCGCTTGAAATCAAAGAACATGCGCTCGATCATACTGCGAGCGTTATCAACGGTTGCTAGGTCACCTGGGCGAAGGCGGCGGTAAACTTCAATAAGCGCCTCGTTTGAGCCGCGTGCTGGATCTTTTTCAAGGGTAGCGTCAATGTACTTAGCTTCACCAGTGTCGGTGTCTTCAAACAAGCTCTTAATCTCGCTCGTCTTGTTATGGCCGAGGGCGCGCAGTAGAGTCGTGACAGGTAGTTTGCGGCGACGATCGATCTTAACATAAATTGCACCGTTAGATGCGGTCTCAAACTCGAGCCATGCACCACGGCCTGGAATAAGTTTCGCACCGTAGAAGTTACGGCCGTTTACAACATCTGCAGTAAAGAACACACCCGCTGAACGAATGAGCTGAGAGACAACAACACGCTCAGTGCCATTAATGATGAACGTGCCGCGCTCGGTCATCCATGGGTAATCACCAAGATAGATCTCTTGTTCCTTAACCTCGCCTGTGACCTTGTTCGTAAGTTCAACGGTCGCATGGAGTGGCGCATCAAAAGTTAGGTTATTTTCTTTTGCGTCTTTTTCGCTTGTCTTAGGATCTTGGAACTCGTACTTCTTAAAACGAAGTTCCAGCTTTTGGCCGGTATAGTCCTCGATTGGATTAAGTTCTGCAAAGATCTCGCTCAAACCAGTCTCGACGAATTCACGCCAAGAGTCTTCCTGGTGAGCGATGAGGTTAGGTAGCTCTAAGGCGCTGTCTTTTCCAGTAAAAAAGACACGCCCTGTCGCTGCAGGCTGTGTTTTTGACACGTATAGCTCCTCGCTTGGGTTTAATTGTTTAGTGGATAGAATCGGCGCCGAAGATTCCTAAGATATGGTTGTCTCCGTTCGCTGCCACCCGCTCGGAAACATATTTAACCACAACTACACTACTTCTTAGTACTCATTGTGAAGCAAATAGAGCAAATCGTCAAGAGTAAAATACGCACCATTCCGGCTTTTCGATAGACCACTAATACAATTCAAGAATGCTCTTTATCGTGCGAGGATTTATGCTTTAGTGATGACTTCGTCGATAAGGCCATACTTCACCGCTTCATCGGCGCTCATCCAAAAGTCACGGTCGGCATCTTTTTCAATCTTTGCAATCTTCTGGCCAGTATTCTTGGCAAGAATCTCATTGAGTTTCTGCTTGAGATAAATACTTTCACGAAGTGTAATTTCTTGGTCTGTAACCTTACCCTGAGTACCGCTCGATGGTTGGTGCATCATGATACGACTATTAGGAAGAGCGAACCGCTTACCCTTGGTTCCACTCGATAGGAGAAAAGAGCCCATACTAGCCTGAAGACCGATGCCTATCGTCATAACATCCGGACTAATGTATTGGATCGTATCGAAGATTGCTAGACCATCATAAACCGTTCCACCAGGACTATTGATGTACAATTTAATGTCCTTCTTTGGGTCGGTATGCGCAAGGTGAAGGAGCTGCGCCACAACAACATTTGCCGTTGCTTCATTCACTTCATCTCCTAAAAAGATGATGCGCTCATTTAAAAGGCGAGAGTAAATATCAAATGCTCGTTCGCCATCGTGCGTTTTTTCGATAACCGTTGGTACGAGATAACTTGTTGGCTTATTCATATACTTAGTATACACAAAATCTAGCACTCGATGCAATAGAGTGCTAGATTCTTTAATAGCCCTTCAATTGATTTTATTTACTTTTTATGCTATAGTTTTATGCAGTCTTTTTTCTACACGAGAGGCCTGACATGCTCTTTTCATCCGGTCCCACCAACGTGCTCACGGACCTCCTTCGGTCTGGACGCATCGAGATCAACTACACGTTCGACAAGGGTGGCCAGACGATGATCGCCCTCGACCACGGCGCCTTCGCGAGCCAGCTCTTTCCGCAGATCCTGGAGACCATGTCTCGAGACGGTGGCAAGCAGCGCATGGGCTTCAAGATCACACCCCGCTCCGCGCAGGGCAAGAAGTTCACCACTGGCAACGAGACGCTCGATCAGCTCGCAGGCAACGCCCTGCAGCTCATCGAGGGTGGCTGCGAGTACCCCGAAACCCAGATCTACGTCGACACGCTTCGCCGCGAGCACCGATTGGTCTTCCCCCGGGTCTACGTCCACCTGATTTCGGTCAGTCGGAGTCGAGGCCAGGGTGAGTTCTCCCTCGCGACGGACCTCACCATCTCGACCAAGGGTGCCGTGACTTTCGGCAACATCACCACCTCCCGAGAAGAGACTCTCCGCCCCTGGACGTGAGTCACGAAAGTGAAACTCCGCCCTACATGGGGCGGAGTTTCAACGTATAGACATCTTTTTAAAGATTAGCTTTTCGCGTTAAGCTCAACAAGGCGGTCTACCGTCTTTTCTGTCAACAGACGATTAGCGATGTCGCGACGCGACTCCGGTGTATCGAACTGTTCAACCATACGTGGATTATTAGCATATTGTTGCTTATATAAGTTAACGTGATTCTCGAGCTCTTCGTTAGTAGCTTCAATTTTTTCGGCCTTGCTGAGTTCTGCAAGTACAAGTCCAGCTTGGACACGTTTTTTAGCAGCTTCGTTGACTTCAGTTTCAAGCCATTTGTCCTTGTCTTCAAAGCCTTTGTTTTCAAGATACTGGTCAAGCGTAAGACCTTGGTACATGAGGTTCTGGGTCATATCCCGCTCGATGGATTCAGCTTGATCGTGGAGCAACACTTCTGGTACAGGCACATTACTTGCTTCAACGAGTTGTTTTACAAGGTCATCTTTCATGTTTTCACGAGCTTCACGCTCTTTTTGAGCAGTCAGTTCACGCTTAACGTCAACCTTAAGCTCTTCTACCGTCTTGAATGGACCAGCTTTTGCAGCGAATTCATCGTTAACTTCAGGAAGTACAACTTCCTTTAGGCCCTTGAGAGTCGTCGTGAACACGACATCTGCGCCCTTAAGATCGGCTACGTGGTAATCATCTGGGAACTTGAGTTTAAGATCAAATGTCTCACCTAGTTTTTTACCAACAATTCCTTCTTCAAAACCTGGAATAAAAGAATGGCTACCAATTACAAGATCGTAACCTTCAGCTGTTCCGCCTTCAAAAGGAACGTCATCTTTTTTACCGACAAAGTCGATGGTTGCCTCATCACCTGTTTTAGCTTCGCGAGTAACATCTTTCTTCTCGGCAAAACCTTGACGCATACGGTCGATAATCTCATCAATCTCTTTTGCCGTTACTGTCGCCTTTTTCTCAGTAGCTTTAAGCTTCTTATAGTCGCCAAGTGCAACCTTAGGAAGAATCTCAGCTTCAGCTGTAAATTCTACTTCGCTACCTGGAACGTATTTCTTAATTTCAACCGCAGGACGCTCAAGTGCCTGGATGTCTTCTTGCATGTAGCTTTCAGCCACTGCCTTAGACAGCGCATCCTCTAGCGTCTGTTGAGCCAGCACTTCTGGGTCTACGTGTTTTGCAGCTACGCCTACAGGCACCTTACCTTTGCGAAAGCCTGGTGCTTTCACGGATTTAGCGAGTTTTGTCAGTGCGACTTGTTCCGCAGCCTTAAGGTCGTCTTTGTCGAGCAAAATGGTCAGCTCGACCTTTGTGTCAGATAAATGTTTAACCGATGTCTTCATACAGTGTTCAAGTATAACAGATATAAAGAGATCAAAAAAGCCCACCGACAATGTGGACTCAACAAAACGTGGGGATTCTCCGCGACCTGATAGGCCGCGGAGCCCCGTACTTCAGACGACCTCGTCGTTTCCGTCGAAGGTCGCCCAGGTATAGGCGGTCTCCTTCAGAACGACAAGTTTGCGCTCGACGCCACCGAGATTGGCGTCCATGATGATGCGGTCGGGCGTCTCAGTCGAAGCACGCAGCATCTGCAGGGTGATGACACCCTCCAGAGCCAGTAGCAGTCCCTGGAACGGACCCACACCGACATAGGCGATCTTGTCACCGTTGCCATCACGGATGTCGCCAGCGATGACTCCCTCGACGTCTCGCTTGATCGGCGACGGGTTGATCGACGACAGTGCACCGCCGAGAAAGTCGACGGATACAACCCACTTGCTCTCTCTGACAAACCCCTTCTGATCGAAGATGGTGAACATACCACCTTCAACCGTCCAGTTAACACCAGACACGATACTAATCCCCATGAAACGCTCCATCTGTTGTCGGGGGTGGCAGAAGTGCCACTAGAGAAAAACTATAACACACATCGACTAGTATCGGCTACGTTCTACTCAAAAAGATCTGAAAGATCATCTTGCGATTTGCGACGACGATCCTTAACGCTGCTCACGATACGCTCAAACGCAAACTTTTGCTCTTCACTTGAAGCAGTATCCTTAAACGGGTAAATCTCTGATTGCAATTCTTTTTCACCTACGAATACAATGAATGGAATCTCTTTTTTAACCGCTGTCTTAAGTTGCTTGTCGAGTTTGCGACCAGTAATATCCACTTCAACCATCACACCCTCGCTTCGCAGTTCGTCAGCAAGCTTCATTCCGCCTTCGAGCGCATCACCCAGGACAACCATATAGACCTCAGTCGTTGAAGGTAGCTTAGGCAACAAATTGTGTGTTTGCAAGAATAGTTCAGTCATCGTGTAGCCCGGCGCCATGCCAACAGCCGAGATAGGTTCAGCACCAAATAAACCGACTAAACCATCGTAACGGCCTCCACCAAAGAGTGAACGATTATTTTCGGGGTCAGTATCAAAAAACTCAAATACCGTACCAGTATAATAGTCGAGGCCACGCATAAGAGTAATATCAAACGTCGCATTCTTAACGCCTGAGCGCTCTAGAAGTTTAAAAAGTTGTTGAACTTCTTTAACAGCTTCGTTTTCACGAATGCTATCCGGCAGCTCCGCCATTGCCTTAGCGCTAAGTAGCTTGGCGATCTTAGAAAGACCCTCAGGAGCTTTATCATCTCCAAAGATTTCGATCGCTTGATCACGGAAATCTTCGTTTGAGATTTTATTTTTTCGGTCAAATAGTTTAATCATAAGCTGCGACTGAACCGCATCAAGACCAAGATATTCACTCATCATATAGTTAATAACCTTGCGGTTATTAATCTTGATGATAAACATATCATCAGTCGCGCCAAAACGTTTCATAAAAGTTGCACCCATTGTAATGATCTCCGCCTCAGGCAAAGCACCATCCACGCCAAAGATATCGACATTCAGTTGCCAAAACTCGCGCTCACGACCACGCTGAGGGCGTTCATAGCGCATAAAATTGGCAATGCTAAACAAGCGAGCTGGATACGCCATCTCTTGACGACGAGCAGCAACCATACGGCTAATACTTGGTGTCATTTCTGGACGAATAGCAACCGTTCGCTCTCCACGGTCAGAAAAAGCATAGGTTTGTTCATTGGCTAGCTCTTGGCCTGATTTAGCCGCATAGACTTCAAGCGGCTCCAAAAGCGGTGCACCGTACTCTTCATACCCAAAACTTATCGCAATTTGTTTCCAGTTGGAAAAGATATAATTTTGCACACGCTTTTCAGCAGGATAGAAATCTCGGGTGCCTTTATATGGCTGTGATGACAACGTACTCATTGGGGTTATTGTTGCATTTTTTTCCTCGGAAAGCAAGGTTGAGCGGTTTTCTGCCGACATTATTTTTCTCCTTTTTTGCCAATTGGATGGCCTTAATGACTGCTAATTCTTCGGTATTTACTTGAACAAATTGCACAAGTTGACGCTCATCGAGATAGTCAAGTTTTGCAACACGGTCAGTCCAACCGCCAAAGCCCGTATAGAGAACTATCGGTTTGCGCATACGATAAGCTACTGACAACTCTTGAAGTGTTCCCGCACCACCGCCTAGAGAAATAACCGCGTCACTCATACCAACAAGCAGAGATGGACCACGAAAACCGCTATCAGTAGTTACGATCTCTATATCAACATAGTCATTACCCTCTCCGCGACCATCACCAGATATTTCGGCAACAGTGAGACCACCTGCACTTTTAGCGCCTCGACAAACCGCCTCCATAACACCGTCCTTACCGCCATTAACGATAATGCATTCTTTCTGCGCTAGGAGTCGACCTATCGTTTCGGCAGCAGCGTACATAGCTTTAATTGGTTTATCATAGGCATATTCCTCAGGTCCGGCCGATCCAATAACGGCAATCTGTAGTTTTTTCATAAAAGAACTCCTCGTTCGTAGGTTTTTATAATGCTCTCCATGGCTTTCTCATTACCAAACTTTGCAACCGCATACTGACGCCGTATATCCGAGCGTTCCGCGAGGGTAGCCAGAGTATTGACGGCGGGACGCCCTCCTCCCTCCTGCTGATACTGAATAGCGCTGTACACTTTCATGCCAGCTCGTTTTTCAAGACGCTTTGAGGCCATAGCCATACCCACAGCTGCTATTGATGTGTCGTCAGCATCGAAAGCTTCGCGCGCTACGGCAAGCGTCAGGCCACTTACCGCCACATCATCAACAAAGCAGAAAGGTCCGTTTGCTACAGTTGTATCCCCGGCTTCGAGTCGGCGAAGCTCTCTTACTCGATTGTCATCGACCGTACGCATTCGTAACTCCGTAATAGCCAAGCTGCGGGGCCAGAATTGTGTAATATCTCCTGCGCTATTGCCGACTGAAATGAGTTGCTTGCGCTTTTCACATAGAGATAGCGTCGTGAGCGCAAGTTTTTGAAGTGCTATGGGTACAATGCGTTCGTCAAGTGCCTCGGCCTCTTCAGCTACTTCTTCAAAATTACGGTCGATGAAGCCAGCACAGAGCACCCGAAGGTAGTCGAAGATCTACAGACTCACGATTATCAAGCATATCGTTCAGTTCGCGTTTAGTTCTTTTATTTGTAATTTCAAGTTTATTCATTTAATTCTCCTTGGTTATTTTTCACAACATAAAAACGCCGAAGCGATATCCGGCGTATTTATATAAATAAGGGTTATAGAAAACTATCCGGATCACTTCGGCAATATATGTGAATGATGGAATGAATGATGGATAGCAATGTAGTTCATGTAATAATTATATCATTTATTCTGCAAGTGGCAAACCTTCGCGTTCAGCAACGGAATACATCATATCTCTCGTGACGATATGTAGTCCGATTGCCGTCATACGATATTGTGCGGAGGGATGCCGCAACTCCGCCCCTATCAAATCACGTCCCTCCATCACCTGCTCTCGACGCCGTCTGCGCTCGTGAGCTAGGCCGCCCTTGGCAATCTCGACATAGAGTAAATCGTTTTCGTCTGGTTCTTCAAGTCCTTCAATAGCGTTCAACTGTTCGCCGACCCACCGAAGATCGCGTGTGTTTTTAGATGCAACATTAAAAAACAGACGGCCACTGCCGTCTTGATGCTCTTGCAGTCCAAGTGGCTGCGCTAGAACAAACGCACGCTGCGCAAGTGATCGCTTTCGCATTTCTCGTTCAATATCAGCAAGCTCAAGTGCGTGACGTGTGCGATGTTCGCCCTGGGTTACGACTGTCTGCGCTGTCGTATACATCCTCGCGGAACGTTCATCCATTGGTTTTTCAAGAAAGCGATTTACCGCGCGAACGACCGCCGGAGAGGGCTGTAGCTCACCCCGTACGCGCGTCACCGGTTGTAGTCGCCGTTCGCTCATACCGTAAGTATGACATGCACTCGACACTTTGCCAAGCACTCTTATAAAGCATACTCTCTAAGCCACTCGTACATCACAATTCCTGCCGCTACGCCTACATTAACTGAACGCGTACTGCCAAACTGTTCAATCATCACCATAATATTTGCCACTTTCTGCATCTCTTCACTCAAACCTGGACCTTCTCCACCAAAAACTAATACACACTCTTTTGGCAAAGTTGTTTGTGATAGGGGTATTGCACCAGGAAGGTTATCAACGGCTACAATCTGACGTGTACCGATATTCTTTATGAAATCGTCAACAGTTGGATGCTGGATAATCTCGATATACCTATCCGTCACCATCGCACCACGCCTGTTCCAATGACGTTTGCCAATAATATGCACTGCACCAGCATTAAAAGCATTCGCACCACGAACAATCGTACCGATATTTAAATCGTGCTGCCAATTTTCTATTGCGACATGAAATGTGTGACGACTAGCCTTTAAATCAGCTTTAATAGCCTCTACTGTCCAATAGCGATACTTATCTTCCACATTACGCTTGTCACCGTTTATCAGTAGTTCGGGATCAAGTCGTGGGTCATCTGGCCAAGGCTGAGGATATGGGCCAACGCCAATGTTTGCTTCATTCATAGTGACACTATTGTAACTCATCTTGGAATAGGTGGTCATCCTCAAAGTATGGTGCTATTGTTTTTTATAAATAAGTATCCTATGATTTCACTGTTCTTTACAATGAGGTAAAGAACAAAATTGCTAGGGTTCTTGAAAGGAATCCGAAACGATGACAGATTCACGACGTAAGCACAAGTGGGACTCTGGCCAAAAGGATGCCGATGGGGATACGTACAAGACGTGCCGGCGAAAGAATTGCGGCATCATCTGGTCTCCCATGCATGATCGCTCAGAGCCAGTCGGCTGCAGCGGACAGGACTAACAAGGACGGTAGGCCATGAGCATCACCGCTCCGAAAGATCCTAGGCCTCCACACTCCTGGAAAATGGACACAGACGTAGACGGCAATCCGTACAAGTATTGTGTCCGCGGAAAGTGCGGCGTCATCTGGTCACGTGCACACAGTCCCAACCGACCAGAACCTCTAGGCTGCAAGGGTGAACCAACAGCAGAAGACCGACGCCTCGCAGCACTTCGTCCCAAGCAATAAGGCAAGCTCCGCCTATAACTCAGCCGATGCAGCGTATCTGCTTAGGGCCCACTGCTCCTCGTCCGACCAGTGGGCCGCCGCCTTACAGATTTATTTAACCAAAAAAGTAAAACCCCTGGAGTTATTTCCGGGGTTTTACTTTAGTGCAGAGCGAAACAGCAAGTAGTTCACAAAAAGAAATAAATATCCGCACCCATCAAGGCTCTGTGTTGCTAAAACTTACATAAAGTGGTATTAGTATATGCACGAGACCGCTCGCACTTGCGGTCTCGTACCGCATAAGACAAGGCGATTCGATTTGGACAAAGGAGACAGCCGTGTCAATCACTCCAGCGCTTACCGCACCAGATGCGTTCCGCGCCCTTCAGACGAAGGTTCGACGTGGCGGTGCCGATCGTGCCGACACCATCATCGGAGCAGGAACTCACGGCGAAGACTTCATCCTCGACGTGAGTGTTCCGGACCAGATGGTGGTCCAGCCACATCGTCGGGTCGAGACACACTCGCGACTCCGCGTTGCCATCCTGAGTGAGACCGAGCTGGCCATCCAGCTCCTCATCAGATGGCGCTCGGTCTTCGGAGACCATGCTTCGGTGTCGGCCTACAAGGTCACTCTGGACGGTAACTCGATCGCCGTCCAGCCCAGATGGGAGCAAGCGGTGCCGACTCCCACTCTGGAGAACATCAATGTCCACACTGGTAGCGTGACCGCGTCGGTCTACCACCGTCGGACGATCGACGAACTGCGCAATAGCAGCTCATCACCGGTCGGCGGCATGTTGTTCGACGGCAACGTTGGGCGCCCGGTCGACTCCGCAGCCTTTACGCTGCTGGCCGCCCGGATCATGCCTATGGTCATCGAGTTCTAGGCTTCACGGCGCTCGCATGGCCACTTCTGGTCATGCGAGCGCAAAGCCATCATCTTGTCTTATGCGTTAAAACAGTTATTATTTCTATAAAAATCACTTTGCGAGTCGCGACGGTCGTTCTAGTCCGTCTGTAGGGAGATTAACGCACCAAAGTAAAATGACCAGCTTGCGCTGGTCATTTTACTTTGGTGCAGCATAAAGGACAATTATAGAACTTTAGCTGAACTCAAAAGTGTTAGTGTACTCATGGGCGAGAACTGCTTTCCATCACCCCAAAGCGTGAAGGCGGTCTGGAAAACAACATCGTTTATAGTGCCTTTAACCTTCACTGAACGCGCTGAACCGAAAAAAGATACCGATTCCGACACATGATACAATTCAACCCGTTAACCATTTCCGATTGTTGCCGTGAATGTTTTGTTAATGATCACTACTGTCCTCTTTTAATGCTGTTCATCTTTCTCTAAAATCGCTGTAGCTAGTTCAAGCTGATAGGCGAGTTCGGCAACTTGTTGTTCATCCAGTTTAGTCAGCATACGTTTTGTCCAGGCCGCATTTTGGGTATAGATGTCATTAAGTACCAAAACACCTTGCGGCGTTAACACAAGCAAGCGCGCCCTTTTATGTGCTGGATTTATTGCATACGTTGCTAAGTTATCCTTAACCAAAACGTCGGCGATTCGTTGGACGCTCTGACGAGCATGTCCGATTCTCTTCGCAATACTCGCAACCGTCTGTGATTCCTGACTAATACTTCCGAGTATCTGCCATCTAGCGCTGCTTTGTCCAAGCTCTTTTGTTAACCGGTCTCCGTTACGGAGAAGTAGGCCATGCGCATGGAATATAGCTATAGCAAGCCTACTTAGTGGATCTTGAGGCGTATTGATCGTAATCATCTCTTTAATAAGATTAATAGTATGACAACATCCTGTCAAATAACAGTGAAACCCACAATGTTCTAGTAACTTGACAGCACGCTGTCGATTTGTTAAGCTCTGATGGTAAAGTCATTTTAATAAACAAGAGTCGGAGGCGTTAGTCATGCACATACAGTTTGCCGAGTTGCCAGTACTCAATCAGGAGCGGGCTAAAAAGTTTTATATAGATAACTTCGATTGCGAAATTGCCGCCGAAACTACGATGGGTATGGACGATTGGCGATGGATAGAGCTTGCATTCAAAGGTTCAGAAACAACGTTGCATTTCCTCAAGCGCAAAGATGACAAACCATCGGAGGGCCCTGTCCTTGTACTCGTGGATGATGATGTGGAAATGACTGCTAAAACCCTGAAATCGCGAAGTGTGGAGATCGTCACCGAGCCCCAGGAAGCTCCTTATAAGCCCGGATGCACTGTAGCTGAATTCCGGGATAGCGAAGGTAACCTAATAGTGTTAAGCAGTAAATGATTACGGCAAAATGACGATGAATCCTTAGTAACCCTACCGAACTTTCTCATCCTTAAATAGCCAGCTAAACTAAAGCACCCCATTTACAGGGGTGCTTTTCTGATCTTGATATCGTATTCTTGGTGCGCGAAAGAGGACTTGAACCTCCACGTCTCGAAAGACACTAGCACCTGAAGCTAGCGCGTCTACCAATTCCGCCACTCGCGCATGCTTTTGCTATGATACCCGTCCGCTGCAGATAATTCAAGCTCTATTAGTTAAACGGTACAAACGATGCAATAGCTGCCGTGTCGTAACCGCTTCGAAGGTGCGATACAAGTTGACGAATCTCCGTCGATTGCTTAACGCCCGGGTTAAGAATACCGTGTGGATCGAAGATTGCCCGAACGGCCTCGAACAATGCAATAACCTCAGGGTCGAGTTGCTTATAAGCAAACAACGCTTTTACCCGACCTTCGGCACCGTTACCAATGAGATGACCGCCAAGATGCGCCACAAGACCCGCATATTCATCTAAGAGTTTAAAGATTTTTTGCTTGTCACCGATCTTATGTAACTGCAAAAGTGGACGCGCATAAAACGTATTGTCGAGGACACGCGCATGAATTGGCATAACAACATCGTACTTAGTAGCCATAACTTTAACCGCAGCCATAAATTCTTCGGTACGTTCACGTGGTACATACGCCCCATCTACAATAGGTGGCGCTGAAACTGCTTTTTCACCTGGCGTAACTACAAATGCTGTAACTTCACGGATCGCCAATAGTTCCACTACAGTCTCGTCATCGGCCGCCTCAACATAGGCATCAGTTTTGCTTAACTGCTTAATAAGGCGCTTCAACTTTTTAGTACGTACATGGTCACTAAAATCGTCAAACCCAACAACTACTATCGCACCCGTTTTATCGCCAGCATTTTTAATAAAGCTATAGGTTTTACCACGAGCGGCAGCTACCGTAAAGAAATCACCGTCATAGAATTCAACAAAGGTCGGTTCCATGCCATCAATTACTTGGTCGAGTGCATCACGTGCCGCCTCACCACTCACGAACCCTATAACCGCAGCCGCCATATTAGCACTCTTAAACTCTGTTTTCATTATCATTTCAGAGATAATACCAAGCGTCCCCTGGCTCCCAATAAGAAGTGGCGTCAAATCGAACGAGCCATCATGGTGCTTTACTTTAGAGAGTGTCGAGTATCCCGCATTGTCGCGGACCATCGAACCAAGCTGCTGTTCAATGAGCTGTTTATTATCTTCTATGAGGTTATCGAGGCTCCGATAAATCTCACCCTCAAAGTTTTGCTGACCTTTCTTTTTATTAAGATCGCGCTTTGAAAGTCGCTCAGTTTGTAGCACATCACCATTTGCAAGCACTACTTCAAGCTGTGAAACCCAGTCGTTCATATCGCCGTACTTACCGGCCAGTGTACCATTATTATTTTTAGCTATAGCGCCACCGACCGTACTGTACGCACCGGAATCAGGTAGCGCTGGAACAAACATACCTTGCATTGCAAGTGCCTCATTGAGTGTGGCGGACATAACACCTGGTTGAAGACGGATGAGCTTTTGCTTGACATCAAACTCAAATATCCGGTTAAGATGCGCTGGTGTAACTACTGTTATACCTTTACCAATTGCGCCGCCGGTTTCGTCCGTTCCACCGCCACGAGTCGTAAGACCAAGTACATGACCTTTCTCAGCAAGCTGCCATGAAAAACGAGCAATCTTGCGAATATCGTTCGTGACACGAGGATATACCACCATCTCTGGCGTCATCTCCAATACGCTTAGGTCATGGCTCATTGCCGCCAAGATAGCTGAGTTGGTCGTGACCTCACCTAAGATATGTTCCTGCAGATACGTAGCAACTTTACTCATACGACCCCTTATTCCTTTGTCACCCTCGTTGTCATTTTCTTCATGATAGCATAAGCTCGTTTATTTTTCAGCTTTATCTATCAAATAATATCTGCTATAGTAATAAAACAAATGCGCGAGTGGTGGAATTGGTAGACACGCTAGCCTTAGGAGCTAGTGCCCTCGGGCGTGAAGGTTCAAGTCCTTTCTCGCGCACCAAATGAAAAAGCAGATCGGCTGGTCTGCTTTTTCATTTGGTTTGCATTTATCTTAAAAGACTGATATACTTATCATATAACTGTCCTACGTTATGATCGCACCCCAAGAGAAATCTTGGGGCTGCTTTTTTATGTAAACAAATTAACAAAATAAAAAACGCATTTAAGCGTCTTCACGGCGGTAGAAGGTGAGGTATGCATTTCCATAACTACGGTTATCCACCACAACAACTCCAGTTTTGGTAAGTCCCTCACCCCTACCTGGATGTGATAATACCATAAAACCACCCGGTTTTAATAGCCCCATCAACCGCGAGACTGTGGAAAACTGCGGATCGGCATAAGGGGGATCGGCAAAAATAATGTCATACGGATTTTCTGCTTGTGTTTCAAGCCAATTATTAACTGTCGTACGGATAAGAGTCGTTCGCATTTCAACACTAAGCGCTATAATATTTTTTGCAAGCACTTTTTGAGCAATTCTATCTCGCTCAATAAACGTGACATGATGTGCACCTCGACTAAGGGCTTCAAGACCGATTGAACCCGTCCCAGCAAAAGCATCTAGTACTTCAGCACCAGCAAGTCGCTCCACACCAAGACTGTTAAACATAGCATTGCGAACACGTTCGCTCATAGGGTGCGTTTGTTTTGTATCAGGTGCTTCTATTTTACGACCGCCGAACTCGCCGCTGATGAGACGAATATTCATTTCACTCCGCCCTTATCATTGCCTGGTACCAGGCCAACATTACCGCACGGATGATATGAGGAACGAGGACATCTCGTGTCTCACGCGCCAATAGTCGCGTCCAACCACCTCGAGCGAATTCTTCATACATTTTCATTTCGCTGACTTCCTGAAGAACCTCGAAAAAGTACACCTCGAAAGACTCCCGCTCCATGCGGGCATACTCTTCATAGCTTGGTTCTGTACCCTCGAAACGCAAAGGTGCAATCGAAGTTGCGATCCCAAGTTCAAAACTAAGATGCGTCGTCATTACCCCTTTTGCGCCCCAAAACTCCCAGTTATTACGGAGTTGTATGCGACGGTTTTTACCTGGCAGTAATAGCTTATCTTTAGTCGTGAGACGGGTTTCAAGGCCTTCTCCTCGTAGCTCTTCAAGCTTCTCCTCTAGTGGATAGTGATGCGCTGGTGTGAGACCATCTACAATAGCATGAGCAAGCCATGCAGCCTCGAATGCCGCTCGCTCACGGTTTTTGTTCTTTAGGGCGATCGACATGTTCATAATATGATCATTAATCATGTCTACAATCGCTCTATCATCGGAGTTAGTAGGATCGATATAGTGCCACGGCTCGTCTTTAGCGGGACTTTTGCGCTTGATACCATCAGGGCCATTGAGACCCTCGAAGTGGAGAATTTCGTGTGCAGTAGGAAAACCTAATTGTTTCGCAAGCTTAGGAGTAATCAGTCGTCGTGCAACACGATCAATCTTCTGATGGACACCCATCACACGACCGGATTTTGTTCGAAATGTCGTTCCAGAATACATATAACTAATTTAACGTGGTTAACCGCTGATAATGTTCTACTTCAGCGGCCAATTGTTTATATTGTAGCAGATCCTCGCCTCTTTCGACGAACGACTTGGCTTGCCGCTGCGCCCTAGCGATTAGTTTTGTATCAGACAATGTGGCGATCTGCAGGTTAAGCGCACCATGTTGTGCGCGCCCATAAATTTCACCAGGACCCCTGAGTTTTAGATCAACTTCAGCCAAATAAAAACCATCGCTAGATTTTTCAATCTCCTTTAATCGCTGGCTCGGTTTACTGCTATCTGACATAACTAAGTAGCAGTAGCTTTGGTGGCTCGAACGTCCCACGCGACCACGTAGCTGGTGAAGCTGGCTCAAACCAAACCTATCGGCATTTTCGATCACCATAACTGTTGAATTTGGTACATCCACACCAACTTCAACAACTGTCGTGCTTACTAGAATGTCGTACTCACCGATGGCGAACTTGGTCATGACTGCATCTTTTTCATCGCTTTTCATCTTGCCATGCAGTAGACCAATTCTACGGTGTTTAAAAATAGAGTTTTGAAGTTTTTTATATTCAGTCTCAACACTTTTGATTTCGTTATCCGGGTTTTCATCTATCAAACTGCAGATGACATACGCCTGGCGTCCAGCGGAGAGCTCCGTATCCACCAGTTGATACAGCTGCTCACGACTATTCGGCGACCAGATCTTAGTTTTGATTGGTTTTCTACCCTTGGGCAGTTCATTTAAGATGCTCACGTCAAGTTCACCGTAAACCGTCAGCGCTAAACTACGCGGAATGGGCGTCGCAGTCATAGCCAAAAGATGCGGCATATGAACTGACTTATCTAATAGCTCCTGACGCTGCTTAACTCCAAAACGATGTTGTTCGTCAATGACCACAAATCCAAGTTTATGAAACTTAACCGGACTCTGAATAAGCGCATGCGTTCCGACGACTACATCTACTGTGCCTGCAGCAATCTGCTCGTACAACGTCTTGCGCGACACACCCTTTACACTACCTGTTAAAAGGCCTACCGATACCCCAAACGGCATTAACAACCTTGCTAATGTTTCAGCATGTTGATTAGCCAAGATCTCAGTTGGCGCCATAAGAGCAGATTGGAATCCCGCATGTGCTGCTTGCCGAGCAGCAAGACCCGCAACGACAGTCTTACCAGAACCTACGTCACCTTGCAGTAAACGGTTCATCGGCGTTTTACGTTCAAAATCTTGAATAATATCCCAGGCGGCTCGACGTTGCGCACCGGTAAGCTCGAAGGGTAGCTGCTTTACAAATTCGGCCACCACATGTTGGTCAAACGGGATATGCCAACCAATAAGTTTGGCATTTTCCTGACGATTGAGCTGACTTGCAAGCAGTAACTGGAATAGTTCTTCAAACGCCAGACGCTCCCGAGCCTCAGCGATCTCTTTCTGATCTTTCGGGAAGTGCATCTCTAAAATCGCAGCCGAACGCGGGACAAGCTTTTCGGACTGCACCACGCTCGCAGGTAGCGTTTCTGGAAGCATCGACATGAGTGGTCGCAATTCGTTGAGTATCTTACGAACAACTTGGCCTTTTAATCCCTTTACAACCCGATACACAGGAAGCAGTCGTTCCGTCTGGACGGGTGCTATATCACCTACTTTTTCAGCACTTGGATTGGTAAGTTGATATTTGTTGTAGTTAAACTCGAATTCACCCGAGAAAAAGAACTCCTCACCTGTTTTAAGCTGTGCTTCGCGATATGGCTGATTAAACCATACCGCCTGCAGCTTACCCGTGTCATCCACAAGAACAGCCGTCGTTATGCGCAAACCGCGACGAACAGGCCGTGTGGTAACTTTTTCACAGCGCGCCCTTATCGTTGCCTTGCCCGGGTGAATATCGGCGATCTTGGAAACTTCAGTAAAATCTTCATGTTTTCTTGGTAGAAAACTTACGAGATCACTAACCGTCTCGATTCCGGCCACACTAAATTGTTCGGCAGTCTTAGTGCCGACTCCTTTAACCTTTTCCAGCGATGTCTGCAGATTCATCTGTTTTCTAGTATATCAGTTATACCTCTGCCTCTCCGTTCAACCTAGCCTATTCTAGTTCATGCATTCGTACTGCAAGTTGTAGCGCGCGCTGTCTGAACGAGCTCGACTGGTCTTCTAACGGAAATGGTGTGCTATAGCTTGTCGGATTCCAAATATCACGAAGTACTTCTTCTTTTTCTCCTAAAGTCGTACCTACGAGGCTGTTTTCAGGAGGATAGGAAGATAGACCAACAGGACGACGACGCGCTACTTCCGATTCGATTGTATGCATATGTACCGCCATCCTATCAGCAAACGACCCAGCCTTATCCGCTCTGATCACTGCTATCTTATCGGAAGGAAACAGCTCCTTTAAGGCAGGCTGTGCTTTAGCTGCATCCTGACTTAATCCTACATAAGTAAAAAATTGTCTATAAGAAGGGTCAATCATCTGCCCACCTTGGAACAAACTCACGTGCTGGAGAGCACGTGAGTTGAGACCACATGGCGCCTTTCTAGGAGTCGCGATTCGACGGTCAAGATCCATATCGTGCATCTCACGCATATAGAGTTGCAGCGCAGCCGTAGCCAGTCCACATACTGATCCTTGGAGCTGCAAATCTACATCATACTTATGATTTTCCTTTTCGTGCAAGGCTTTTTCGAGAAGCAATGCACTCTCAGAGAAGATGGTATAGAGTTCGCTCATTGGAATTAATTATCGAGCAGCATACCCTCTAGCGTCTTGGAAAGCATCTCAAGCCTCTCGCTCAACGCATCGCATTGATTGCGCATATTCTGACGAGAACTTGCCTCTTCCCACCACTGAACATAGAACTTCAACTTAGGCTCTGTACCGCTAGGGCGGATGGTTACCCTACAACGTGCGTCACCGTTTAATTCCAGAACAACAACATTACCTGAGAGGCAATCGATTTTTGTCGTCTTTCCCGTCTTAAGGTCCTTGCGTTCTAGTGTTTTATAATCTTGAATAGCTGTAATTTCGTGATGACTTAACATTTTTGGAGGCTGAGACCTAAGTTCAGCCATTACCGACTGCATTGTCTCAAAACCGCTAGCACCTAAGAAGTATGCACTGGCCAAACGTTCCATATATACACCATAGTCGACGTACAAGTCGAGCATACGATCATAGAGCGTCATACCCTTCTTTTTAAGTTCAGCGGCGTATTCAGCAAGCGGAAGAGCTCCGACGGCACCGTCCTTATCGCGGGCATAATCGCCCTTCAGAAGACCATAACTCTCCTCGCCACCAATGACGAAAATTTCATCTGTCTTTTCTTTTTTAAGGATCAGTTCGCCAATGTATTTAAAACCAATAAGCATATTTGTATACATCGTCACATTATAATGATGCGCCAAAGCCGTTAGCATATCAGTAGTGACTATTGTTTTTGCGATGTAATGCCTTGGGGTTAGTTCACCTCGCTCTTGAAGCTTCCCAAGAGCATAGTCTGCAGCAAGAACAGCCGACTGGTTACCATTAAGATAGATCGCTTCATCATTATTCCGGACCATAACACCTATACGATCCGCATCTGGATCATTTGTTATGGCAATATCAGCATTCTCAGCGAGCATCTGAGCAACGGCACGTTCGTTCGCCGTTTTTTCCTCTGGGTTTGGCTTTCCATTTTCGATAGTAGGAAAATTACCGTCTGGGACCATCTGGTCTTCAACAACAGATATATTCTTAAATCCAGCCGCACGTAATACAGGAAGTGTGTTAGTTTGGCCAGCGCCGTGCAAGGGTGAATAAACGATTTTCACGTCACGCTCGATACCCTCAGCCTGGTCGACCACAGCTTGCACGTAAATACTGTCAACCTCTTTACCAATAATGATAATTTTGCCTTCATTTACTGCTTCGTCAAAGTCAACAGCATGAATTTCCGTTATTTCCTCGGCAACCGCTAGAACTCCCTTATCATGTGGAGTAACTAATTGACCACCATCAGCCCAATAGGCCTTAAAGCCATTATCGAGTGGTGGGTTATGGCTAGCGCTAATAACAATACCAGCTGCCGCCTTAAGATGACGAACCGCAAAACTCAATTCAGGAGTAGAGCGAAAATCATCAAAAAGATATGTCCTAAATCCATTTGCGGCACACACCTGCGCAGTATATTTACTAAGCTCAGGTGAGCTTAGCCGCGTATCACAAGCAATAACGATGCCCTTTTCGGCCGCCTCCTCATCAAACGAACGAGCATAAATACATAAGGCCTGTGCAGACTCGCCAATCGTAACACGATTAATTCTATTAGAACCGATACCGGTCGTACCGCGTCGTCCGCCCGTTCCAAACTCAATAACTTTGAAAAAAGCATCTTCGAGAGCCTTCCATTGTTCGGCCTCGATGAGCTCCACAAGCTCATTGCGGTATTCTTCATATTTAGACTCTTCCAGCCAAGCTGTCACGTTTTTTACAGCCTCTTCTGAGAGGTTTTTTCGCAAAGTCTCGGTATACGGCATATACCCTCCTTTTAGGTTAGATTCGAGTCTTCATTATAACAAATTTGCTAGCGAACCAAAACGAAGCTGTTCTTGCCTTTTTTGACAAGCGCGAGATTGGTAAGTTGTGTATCCTCGATAATTTTCTTGCCATTAACGGATATAGCAGCGCCCGAAATTAAGCGACGAGCTTCGCCATTACTTGCAGCAATCCCAGCCTCCACCAGCACTTCAATAACAGATTTGTTACCAGCTACGGCAGGTATTTCTTGAGCGAGTGCTTCCAGATCAATGTCATTCAGTTCATTGATGTCTTTACTATCAAATAGAACTTCAGTCACGCGTTCTACAGATTCGTACCGACCCTTACCATGGACTAGTATCGTCACCTCCTTGGCAAGTGTTTTTTGAGCTTCACGGGCGCTCGGATTCTCTTTTTGCTTAGTGGCCAATGCTTCGACTTCTTCTTTTGTAAGTAATGTAAAGATCTTTATGTAATCAACTACGCCCTCATCATCGACATTTAGCCAGAACTGATAGAACTTGTAAACACTCGTCTTTGTAGGATCAAGCCAAACTGCTCCACCCTCAGACTTACCAAACTTCACGCCCGTCGCTTTATTAATTACAAGAGGCGTTGAATATACATGTGATTCAGCGCCTTCAATACGACGGATAAGATCAACACCCGCAACAGAGTTACCCCACTGATCAGCACCACACACCTGTAGTGTTACGCCATGCTCACGGTACAGATGCAGAAAATCATACCCCTGAATAAGTGAGTAGCTAAACTCAGCATAACTAATGCCACTACCGTCCGTTCCGAGGCGTGACTGTACAAAATCACGGCCAAGCATTTGACTCATTGGCACATGCTTGCCGATATCACGCAGAAAATCCAGGTAGTTTATGTTTTTAAACCAGTCGTAATTATCGACAATCGTAAACTCTTGGCCAGCAAATGCAGTTTTGTACTGAGCAGCGATGCCCGCCTTGTTTTTAGCAATTTCATCGAGTGTCTTAAGATTACGCTCATCTTTTTTCCCATCCGGGTCACCGATCATTCCGGTCGCCCCACCTACAAGCAGAAATGCTTTATGGCCATGGTCAATAAAATGTCGAACCATCATGGCAGCGGCAAAGTTACCGATCGTCATACTATCCGCGCTTGGATCAACACCCCAATAGAAAGAGATAGGCGCCCCGTCAAGCTCGGTAATATCCCCATATGTGGTTTGGTTTATAAAACCCCGCCACTGCAGTTCTTCGGAAAGTTTCATCCTATCTCCTTATCTGTTTAACTCTAGTCAGTATACCAGAAATTATGCCTTGGCAGCCAAAAATTAGTGCTATAATAAATGGTAATATTGCTTATGGGAAAAATTTGACGTGACCAAAAGACCGAACAAATCACGCAGCGTGAGTCTATACTCCAATCTGGCTCACAAACGGAGAACCAAAAAGGATGCAGCGGCACGAAAAAAGGCCGAGTATCTTGCTAGCCTACCAAAACACCCCCTAAAGCGACTTCTTTATCGCCTTCATCCTAAGCGCGTAGCTGGCTATTGGTTTAGTAAAAAAGGTGGCATTATGGCGCTTAAGATTCTTGGAGTTGCCGTTCTGCTTACCGTCCTCAGTGTTGGGGCACTTTTTGCTTATTTCCGTAAAGATCTCGACAGTATTCGTCCGGGCGAACTTGCAAAACGCGTCCAGACTACTGTCACTAAATACCTCGACCGTAATGGCAACCTATTATGGGAAGATAAAGGCGACAGCAACTATACTCTGGTTGTAAATGGCGATCAAATCAACAATTACATGAAACAAGCAACCGTCGCCATTGAAGATAAAGATTTCTACAAACACGGCGGCATTAGTGTCAGTGGAACTATCCGCGCAGCTCTATCTGACGTCGGCGGCGGAAGTGTGCAAGGTGGATCAACGCTTACGCAACAGTTGGTTAAACAGGTATTCTTTGCAGATCAGGCTTCTGATCGTGGACTAAGTGGCATTCCTCGAAAGATCAAAGAAGCTATTCTTGCTATCGAAGTTGAGCGGATGTACGACAAAGACCAAATCCTTAACCTCTACCTTAACGAATCGCCATATGGAGGCCGTCGTAACGGTGTAGAATCCGCTGCAGAAACATACTTTGGCAAACACGCCAAGGACCTAACTCTCCCTGAAGCATCTCTTCTCGCAGCTATTCCTAACAACCCAAGTGTCTATGACCCGTACAACGTCGATGGACACAGCGCCCTCATTGAGCGCCAGCACAAAGTACTCGATAGTATGGCTGAACAGGGTTACATTACCCAAGCACAAGCCGACGAGGCAAAGAAATCCCCAGTACTTGATACTATCGTTCCTGAGTCTGATCAGTACAAAGACATTAAAGCTCCTCACTTTGTACAAATGGTAAAGTCCGAACTCGAGCAGAAACTCGGTAAAGCTACAGTTGGACGTGGCGGGCTTACTATCACGACCACTCTCGATATCCGTATTCAGAGCAAGCTTGAAGAATCTATGACGAACATGTTTAACAATAAATATGGCTACATAACTCCAAAGTATGGTGGCTTTAACGATGGTGCAGGTACGGTCGAAGATAATGCTACGGGCCAGATTCTCGCACTAGACGGTAGCCGTGACTATAATTATCCAGGCTTTGGTCAGAACAATGCCGCTATGTCATTCCTACAGCCAGGATCCAGTGTTAAGCCGCTCGTCTACTCACAGCTCTTTTCACAGCAACCTGCCGGTCAGCAAAACTATGGAACCGGAAGCATCTTAAGCGACGTTAACATTGACAACCTCTATGGCGCACCACTCCACAACGATGATAACAAGTTCCTTGGGAATGTCTCCATCCGTGACAGTCTTGCGCAATCTCGTAACGTCCCAGCGGTTAAAGCTATGTATATTGCTGGTGAGCAGCCGACGCTTCAAACAATCCGCAATATGGGTGACGCCTATTACTGTACACAAGGACAAGAAACTCAAGCCGGGCTATCAGCCGCTATTGGTGGATGTGGTACACGCCAAGTAGACCACGTTAACGCTTTCGCTTCTTTAGCCCGTGGCGGTGTCTATAAGCCATGGTCAACCATTCTCAAGGTCACCGACAGCCAAGGTAGCGTGATTGACCAATACCAAGATTCTAGCAAACAAGTTATCGACCCACAGGCAGCCTACCTCGTTAGCGATATCCTCACAGATCCTAACGCACGCAGGGCGCTCTTCGGCAGCATCACAACCGGCCTGAGCTATGGTAACACTGGCATCAAGACCGCAACAAAAACAGGTACTTCAAACATCGGCGATAGGCCAAAAGATGTCTGGATGATGACCTACAGTCCTGTTGTGTCTATGGGCGTGTGGCTTGGAAACGAAGATTCGACCCCACTTACCAATGGTAACTCTACAATGCCAGGACCAATCATCGACGCGGTCATGCGTTATGTACACCAGGACATCTACCAACCTCAGGGTCTTTGGAAACCGAATGACTGGATTACACGTCCTGCAGGCATCCAAACTATCAATGGCGAGCTTTACCCATCGTGGTATAACAAAGATCAAGGCAAGACAAACGCCAAGCTGAGCTTTGACAAAGTATCAAAAAAGAAGGCTACAAGCTGTACACCCGATGGCGCCAAGATCGATGTAGACGTTCAGAAGTTTACTGATCCGATTACTAAACAGGACAGTTACATTGCACCTGATGGTTACGACTCGACAAAGGATGATGACGTACATAAATGTGATGACGCCAAACCAAACGTAGGTACGATTGCCATCACTCCTGAAAGCGGCAACACCTACAAGATCAGCGTTAGCGTTGTACAGGGAACGTTCCCTCTTCAAACACTCCTCATAAAAGTTGGCGATACAATCGTATCTAACCAAACTATTAGCTCGAGTGGTACCTACACTGCCGATTACACCTTTACCTCAAACAGCACGCAGACAATTAGTGCCGATCTTACAGATGCAGGCTTCTATACAAGCACTGGTACACAAAGCTATACTCCATCAGGAATAACTAGCTCAGCAAATCCCGGTCATAATTGGAAACGATTGCTTCCATAAAGATAAAAACCACCTCATCAACGAGGTGGTTTTTATATGAGCTGGCTTGTTATTGATTTTGTTTATCAACGAGATCAAGCAAGCTAGCTTCGCGGTCTTGCTGACGACGTGGTTTTTGCTTACGTGGCGGCTGTGTTTGTTGCTGCACAGGTTTAGTTTGCTGTGGCTGACGATACGGTCGTGGCTGTTGCTGGACCTTAGGACGGTTCTCCTTTTTAGGCTCCTCAACCTGAGGCTGTGGCTTTGGAACAGGCTTTTTACCAGCTGGTTTATTAAATGCGGGTGGATTAAGATCACGCTGCTCGACTAGACGTGCAAACATCATCTTACCAGCAGCCGTTTGAAGACTGCGAATAAATTCTATCTCAACGTTTTTGCCAATGTATTTGTTGGCGTGTTCTACGACGACCATCGTACCATCACCAAGATAGCCGACACCCTGATGTGAGTCTTGACCTTTTTGAACAATATCTAAATGAATTCGTTCGCCTGGAAGGTGTGCCATGCGAAGACTTTGCGCCAGTTCGTTTACGTTTAGCACCGCAATACCCTCGACAACAGCAACTTTATTAAGGTTGTAATCAATGGTACAAATTGCACCACCATTCTTCTTAGCCAGTTTCAAGAGTCGCTCATCAACTCCTTCTTCCGCCTTGCTTCCATCTTGTAAAATAGAGACGTCAACTTGAGGAATATTTTGTAATTCCGTAACAACATCGAGGCCAAAACGAGCACGCATGCGCTTGTCGTGATCAGCATTATCTGCCAAGAACTGTAGCTCACCAATAACGCTGCGAGGAATTACTAGTTCCTCACCAATAAATCCTGATTTTGCAACGGCCACAATGCGACCATCGATAAGGACTGACGTATCTACGTATATTATGCGACCAGAGCGTCGATTAGCTTGACGTGGCAATTTAACCACTAAATAAGTTACTTCTGTTAAAACCGCTAATAGTACAACGGTAATAATCGTTTGGAGTGTATCCATATGTTTTTCTTTCTCCTGCTTACTGCAGGTAGTCTATGAGCGCCTGGCGAAGATCGCCGACACCCTTGATAAATGAGTTCTTCGCTCCTGTTTTAGGAGCAATTGCTTGAGTAAAACCAAGCTTTTTTGCTTCAGCCACCCGACGGTCATTGCTGTGTACACTACGAATTTCGCCGCCTAGACCGACTTCGCCAAATACGACAATGCTGTCGTCCAGTCTTTTTCCAGCAGCCGCACTGGCAATTGCCATACAGATAGCCAGATCAGCAGCGGGGTCGTTTAACTTTAATCCACCCACAACATTAATGTAAATGTCTTTATCAGATAAATTCAGTTTTGTGCGCCGCTCAAGCACGGCAATAAGCAGATTAAGCCGGTTAAGATCAAACCCCGAGGCTGTACGCTTAGGATACCCGAAACTTGTTGGATTGACAAGCGCCTGTATTTCGACGAGGAGCGGCCGCGTACCCTCAAGCGTTGCCATGACTACTGATCCATCTGCATTTTGGCGTTCCGCTAGCAAGGCAGCGGACGGATTCTCAACGATTCTTAGGCCTTGTTCGTACATTTCAAAGATAGCCGCCTCGTTTGTAGACCCATACCTATTCTTAGCTGCCCGCACTACCTTAAAACCACCGTAGCGGTCACCCTCGAACTGCAAGACAACGTCCACAAGATGCTCTAGTACTTTTGGACCAGCTATACTTCCCTCTTTTGTAACATGCCCTACGAGCACCACTGCGGCACCAGACTCTTTTGCCGCCCGAATAAGCACATTACTACTATTAGTGATTTGACTTACCGTTCCTGGCGCTGACGTAATTTCCTCAAGGCTGAGGGTTTGGATCGAGTCGATAATAACAAGTTTGTACGCGCCCGATCGAATAGTTGCGGCAATATCATCAGCACTCGTACTGGCAACAAAGTGTAGCTGCTCACTGGAGGAGGCGCCTAGTCTCTCTGCACGTAGTTTAACCTGCGAGGCCGATTCCTCACCGCTAGCATAGAGCACGGGACTACTTTTTGCTACATTGCTCGCCACCTGCAGTAGCAGTGTGCTCTTTCCGATACCCGGCTGACCAGCCATGAGCATAACCCCACCTGGTAGGATACCACCACCTAGAACAACATCCAGATCATCATAGCCCGTTGACATGCGGTGAACGGCTGATTCCATCGTGATAGACTGCATTGTTTGAGGAATAAGAGTATGACCGCTATGTGCGCTCTTGGCAACAACCGATTTACCGATCGAAGGGGCCGCCTGTTCAACTAGCGTATTCCATTCACCACAGTTTTCACAGCGTCCCGACCATTTTGGATAGACAGCACCACAATTTTGGCACACAAATTGTGTTCGAGATTTAACCATTACTCTGATTATAAACTAGGAGCAGGCGCGAGGCTACTGTTTATGCTCTGATTAAGTGCCTCAGATTGGCTTGCAACGTTGGCAAGTTGATCACGCAACGTATTATACTGCGAAATTTCGGCATTTATTTGCTGACGTTTGCTGTCAAGACTGTCTGCCCTGTCTACAAGCGAAGCACGTTGACTGTCGAACGTAGCTTTACTCGAAAATCCACCACTGTTCGCCTGCTGATTAAAGGCTGCGATATCATTATTAAGTATCGTAACCGCCGCGTTGTAATCTTGTGTTTGCTGCTGAATCGTATTGCCAAGCTGCGTGAGCTGCGCCGAAAGCGTATCACTTTGAGTCTGCAGCTGAGTAAACACACTCGCATACTGGTCATGTTCAGCTACAACTTTTGATCGATCTGTGAAGTATTTGCTGTAGTAATGTTCAAGATCCGGACTCAGCGAACCCACTTCTGTACCAATTACAGAGTGTAGCTCATTGTCACGCTGGCCCGGTTCGGTTCGTGCATAAAAAGACATTCGTTCAGCAAAATCTTTATTATCCTTTAGCTTGTTGTATTCAGACTCAAGCATGGTATCTACAGACTGTTTTTCACCATCGCTTAAACGCGCGTAGGCAGCATGCAGCATTTCGTGAGCCGCGGTCGTTTCTTTGATTCCATTCAATCTCGTATCTGTCACGTTATAGATGTAAATATTTTGACCATTATAACATCCCAAAATAGCCGTGCTCGTCTCCTGCTTACTGCAATTTTTATTGAAATCCTGAGCCGCCTGGACGGCCGGATGACTTGCATAAAAATAGAACTTGCCCGTATTGCTCATGCCTGAACTATCCGCTAATTGAGCAATCTCGCTGCTTGGTTGATATTGCCACACGCTCACTTGGTCAAGCACAACTTGACGGTTAACAAGAAGCAGTAAGGCAGCCACAACCGAAACTACCGTCGCCAGAATCCCTAAGAGAGCGCCGTAACTAGAGTGTCCTTGTTGTTTCATGTTGGGCATCAATTACTATCGTACCCTTCCTCGCGCTAATCTCCAATACGCTTCCTTTTTCATATTCGCCGCTTAAGATACCATCTGCAATTTGATGTTCGAGTTCATCTTGAATGGCCCTGCGGAGCGGCCGTGCACCGAACTTTTCACTGTAGCCCTTCTCAATCAGAAAACGTTTTGCGGTTGGCTTTACAACCAATTGGATTCCCTTACGAACTAGTCGTTCACCGAGTTCATAAATGAGATTATCAAAGATCTTACCAATTTCTTTGGAAGTGAGAGCTCTAAATGTCACGATAGCGTCAAACCGGTTAATCAACTCTGGGCGCATCATACGCGAGAGTGCCTCTTCAGCGACCGAAGCGTTTTCTTCGTGAACGACGTCTAGCTGCTCCTTGTCTGATTTAGTACTAGCATGGAATCCAAGACTCGATTCTTTCATCATACTTTCAGCACCAAGGTTGCTCGTCAAGATGACAATTGTATTAGTAAAGTCAACAACGTGACCTTTTGCGTCAGTTAATTTTCCATCCTCAAGTAACTGTAAAAGTAGCTGGAACACTTCTGGATGAGCTTTTTCAATCTCATCGAACAGCACGACGCTATACGGCTGGCGACGGATCTTGTCTGTCAGCTTGCCGCCGTCTTCATATCCGACATAGCCAGCAGGTGCACCAAGTAAACGACTTGTGTTATGACGCTCACCAAATTCGCTCATATCAATCTTTACCAGGGCATTGTCACTTCCAAAAACCTCACGAGCGAGAATGCGCGCAAGCTCAGTCTTGCCCACTCCTGTTGGTCCCATAAAGACGAAAGAACCAATCGGCCTCTTAGAGCTCGCCACACCACTTCGACTGCGCCGAATGGCGCGAGCAACCTTTGCGACTGCTTCTTCCTGACCAATAATGAACTTACCAAGATGTTTTTCGAGCCGGCGCAACAAACGAGCCTCCGACTTCTGAACACGCTCTGCTGGAATACCTGTCATCGTTGCGATGGCACGGGCGATGTCATCATCGGTTAACGCGACGGGCGTTTTACTCTCATAGTCCGCCTTCGTTTCGTCAATTTTTGAAGTGATTTGACTAATACGCGTTTTGTAGAGGGCAGCCCGCTCATAATCTTCACCTGCGACTGCTTCTTCCATTTTTTCATTGAGGTTTTTCAGCTGGCGTGTAAAATCACGAAGCTTGCTCGGTTTGCCACTAGCTTTTACTCGCACACGTGCCGCTGCCTCGTCGATAACATCTATCGCCTTATCAGGCATATAGCGTTCACTTACATAGCGATCGGCCATATAAACTGAGTCCTCTATAATTTCATCCGTCAACGAAACGTTGTGATACTTTTCGTAGTATGTACGAAGTCCCTTAAGAATAGCGACTGTATCTTTGAGTGTTGGTTCTGGTACAACAATGGTTTGAAACCTGCGCTCAAGTGCGGTATCTTTTTCAATATGTTTACGATACTCATCGAGCGTTGTCGCGCCAATCAGATGTAATTCTCCACGCGCTAGCGCTGGCTTCAACATGTTGGCAGCGTCAAGTGCACCTTCAGCAGCCCCGGCGCCAACCAATAAGTGCAACTCATCGATAAAGACAATAACATTCTTTTGCTCGCGCAACTCCTCGACTACTTTTTTAAGTCGCTCTTCAAACTCACCTCTATATTTTGTGCCAGCGATCATAGCTGCAAGGTCCAGCTGAACTACTTTTTTGTCGAGAAGATGATCTGGTACTTCCTCACGAGCGATACGCTGTGCAAGACCCTCAACAATTGCCGTTTTACCGACACCAGGCTCGCCGATCAGCACCGGATTATTTTTAGTACGCCGGCTCAGAATAGTAATCATACGATCTTCTTGCTCACCACGACCAATCACTGGATCAAGCTCACCTCGTCTTGCCCTTACTGTGAGATCAGTGCCGAATGTCTCAAGCGCTCCGTGTCGGCTCGCGTGTTGTTTTTTAGAGCGTGCCGTCGCCTCTTGCTCACCTTCACTCTCATACGCACCGTTCTGACGATCAAAAAACTCTTCAAGTTCACTTGTAATCTCGGCAACATCGACACTCATGTCACGGAGCAACACGGTTGCCCGGGCATTCTTTTGCGTCAAAATGCTATACAAGATATGTTCGGTTCCTAAGTAATCTTGATGGAACTCCTGTGCAATCTCCCAGCTCATCTTTAAAGTGAGCTTAGCTGTTTCAGACAAACCTTTTGCGCCCGTGCTTACAACAAGGGTGCGTGGAGTTAAATTAAGTGCAAGCTCCGCTCTATCTAGCGTCACGCCAGCATCGGCAAGAACCTTAGCACCTACTGACGAACCTTGGGCAAGTACACCAAGTAAAAGATGCTCTGTGCCAATATAAGCACTACCGTACCCACGAGCTATTGCGTCTGCATGCTGCAGACTAGTCCGGGCGTTATCGGTTAAATGCGATACGAACTCGGCGAAATCATCTGCCATAATTCTATTATCAATCCTCCCTGTGACGAGCGCAAGCGTTTTATCTGCCAATATCGTGCTCGCCTTTACTTTATCTAGTATATGACAAAATTAGCACTCAGGTCAATAGAGTGCTAATTTATTTTCAATACAAAAATAGCCGCTTTATCAGCGGCTATTTCTAAAGTGTAAAACCTACTCTTCAGCAGACTCTTCAACAGCGTTCAAGAGACTATCCTCGATATTTTTACGAGGTTTTGGCTCAGCTGGTTTTGGCGCTTGAGCCGTCTCGATGTCAAGTTCATAGCCAGTAAGACGACTCGCAAGACGGACATTCTGACCACCACGACCAATGGCAATTGACTGCTGGTCTTCGTTTACAAATACCTTAGCGCGTTTCGCAGTCTCATCGACCTCCACCTTAACAACTTCGGCTGGGCTTAGTGCATTTCGTATAAACTGCTCGGGCTTCTCATCAAAAGTGATGATATCGATCTTTTCTTGGTCACCGATCTCGTTCATAACAGCCTGGACACGCGTACCATGACCGCCTACAAATGTACCGACCGGGTCGACGCCTGGAACGTTACTGTGAACAGCGAGCTTGGTACGACGACCAGCTTCGCGCGCAATTGCCTTAATATCTACGGCACCAGCTTCCATTTCAGGAACTTCTTGACGGAAAAGGTATTCGATGAAGGCTTCGTTAGCACGGCTCAAGATAAGCTGTGGTCCACGGTTATCGCGCTCGATATCTTTAATAAAGACTTTTACACGTGCGCCGATACCATAGTATTCTCCCTGGATTTGCTCACCCTGAGGAATAATACCCGTAGCCTTGCCGAGCTCGACGCGCACTACGCGTGGCTCAACGCGTTGTACGATACCGGTTACAACCGTACCGATCTTATCTTCATACTCTTCAAGTACAACTTCGCGCTCTGCTTCACGTAGACGCTGCAGCACGACCTGCTTTGCGGTCTGGGCTGCCACACGGCCAAAGCTCTTTACCTCGTACTTTTCTTCGATAGTATCGCCAATCTCAGCATCTTTCTTAACCTTACGAGCATCCTCAAGGCTAATCTCGACTGCATCGGAGCCAACTTCTTCAACAACTTCACGTGCTACGTAGACCATAGCCGTACCATCGTTGATGTTCAGCTCAGCACGGACATCCTGGTCACGTTCGCCATTATCACGACGCCATGCTGCCGCAATTGCTTGCTCAATGACAGAAAGAACTGTCTCCTCTGGCAGGTTCTTCTCTTCAGCGATCGTACGTACAGAAAGCGTCAGTTGTTTAATGTTAATATCATCCATAATTGTTTCCTTCCTTTTTAGCAAAAAATCCGACCTGATGGCCGGAATGTACTATCTATAGTATACGCGAGATTTATTGTATTGCAAGCAAATTCTATGCGCAGCCGTCACTCCCTTCAGCTAGTAGCTAGAGGGAGTGACGGCGGCGCGACACCTGAATAATCAGATCATGCGGCCGCGAAAGCCCAGTGCACGCTGAGCGTCCGCCTGGGTGTACAGCGCTTCTCTGCGCTGTATTCCCCGTGACAGCGAAGGACGCTCCGACTGGCTGGCCGGAGGCTGGGACGGAACTGGGGGTTGGCTCTGGCTCTCGGGCGTGGGGTGAGACATGGCTGTCGGCCTCCGTGTCACAAGGGTCGAGACTACCGCTCGCGGCAGTCACTTGACGTGGTGCTAAGAAATGATGATACTCTTGCTTGTCTGTGACGTCAATCACACTTCGTTGTAATTTTAGCAACGAGACACATAGGGATTGTCCTTAATATAAAACCGCCACGGCTTATCTTTTGCTTGGCTAACGCCAATACGTGTTGTCGTTATAAGCTGGTCTTCTAAGAGCGGTGGCTGAGAAACAAGCTTTAGTGGAGCCTGCCGAAGATTATGGCCATTCATTGCTTTATTGATTGCAAGCGCCTTGCATAGCTTGGCTGGCCCGTTTGAGATTTCTACTCCCTGCTTTCCACTCCTATAGACAGACAATAGATCCTCACCCTTGAGGGGCTCAACCGCCCTAATAAGCACTGCAGCTCCAATCCCCTCCGAACCAACCGTTACATTACAGCAATAATGCATGCCGTAGGTAAAATATACGTACAAATGACCAGCCGGCCCAAACATAACATCTGTCCGAGGAGTCTTGCCCTTATAGCTGTGACTAGCCGCATCTGTTTGGTCATAGCTTTCGGTCTCGACAATTCGCACACGCACAATCTGGCCGTCAAGCTGGCGCTCAAGCATACACCCAAGTAGTAAAGGTGCGACTTCGCTTGCCGATCCTTCAAGAAAAGAAAAATCCATGAGCCGCTAGAATAACCCGATCGGGCCTCCCCTAAGATTTCTCTTTTGTTTTTCAAGATCATCAATTTGCGTCTGCGCATCTCGCTTCACCTGTTCTTGTTGTCGTTCAATATTAGCCGCCTCACGCTCTTTTTGCAGTGCCTCTTCCTCGGCCTGCTGTGCCTGTTGCTCTAGGTGACGCGCCTCTTCTTCTAACTGCACCACGCGATCATACTGAATTCGCGCTTCATCTTCGCTACCCCTCTCTTGATAGCCGGAAGCAGTTACTTTCGTCAGCTCAGCATCAGTAATTGACGCCTTAGCCCGAGTACGCATTTTGCCTGCCTCGTCTCGTAATTCACGTGCATTCATAATTTCGTCCTCCTTATACTACTAATTATAACGCTACGCACAGTTGGCTCTATTACAATTTGCACATTCATATTTTTTCTGCTACCGTAATCACGTCAGAGTACCATCCGCACAAGCCTGGGGTAAAATCATGAATGAGTCGGCACTCAACCTCGCCGTTCTCAGCGACACGCAGATCGCGACGATCGCGCTTAATGTCGGTGAGGCCACGTTCCATGCACTCTACGTCTCCGGAGTTACAGCTGGGCCGAACGGTCCTGATGCGCTGCACATGCGCGTCGGCACCGTCGTGGACGGCCTGTTCGTCCAGTGGGGCGAGCGTACGGTTGGTGATGGCGAGGCATTCGCTGTCAACACCGTAGGCAAGGCCAATACCGCCGCAGCCTACCGCATGAACTCGGATGATGCATTCGCTCAGTACGGCGAGGCGATTCCTGAAGGACCCGGTCGCTGGACCGGTGGCGTGTACGTCTCCGTATCCACCAAGCTCGACAATGACTCGCGGACCTCGCTGGACCCGAACGTCGCTGCCTGCTCGGGCGTACAGGGCGAACTCGACCGCGTGGTCAGCGCTGCAATCGGTAACACGGCAGCATCGTTGGTCTCACTGCGCGAGAAGGAGCGGACTATCACCGACCGGTCCTGACGTCAGCCGCGTGTAGCGCTTCGACCCCTCCGGGAGATCGAAGCGCTACACCGGCGTAAAAATATACTTGTATTCAGCGTTCTTCTGTAGTACAATAATATCTCTGAAAGCATACTCTAATTTATCATTGTGAATATAGTTCTTGTCGTTTTAATTGTCATTGTCCTTATTGGCTTTTCGGCCATTTGTTCTGGACTTAACGTAGCACTTATGTCGCTTGATATTCATGATCTCCAGCGAAAAGCCAAACTTGGTAACCTCAACGCCAAACATGTATTGCCGCTTCGTCACAATACTCATTTAACCCTTGCGGCCATCCTCATTACTAACGTTGCCGCCGTTTCCGCCACATCACTTGTACTTGAAAGTGTCGTATACGGTATTTTTGCAGGAGCGATTGCTACGCTTGCAACAGTCATTTTTGGTGAGATTTTGCCCCAGGCTATTTTTAACCGCCACGCTCTCGCTTATACCGCTAGGTTTCGTTGGGCTATGTATATTATGATTACGGTTACTTTTCCGGTTTCAAAGCCGCTACAACTGCTTCTCGATAGTCTTTTTAAAAAAGAACCTATGCACCTACAGTCACGCCGTGAACTTGGCATAATGATCAGTGAACATCTTGGTCACGAAGAAAGCGAACTCGATGAAGATGAGGTTGAAATTATCCGGGGGGCTTTGCAACTAAGTGAGAAAAAAGTACGTGATATTATGATGCCAATCGAAAAGGTGTTCTGGCTCACTCCAGATACTATTTTGACCGATGCTAAAATCGATGAGATAAAAGCTGCAGGACGCAGCCGTATACCTATCTTTAATCGAGATAGATCACAGTGTTACGGCGTTCTACTCATGAAAGAGCTCGTCGATGTTGACTTCGATGAAAAAACCTACCGTGTTGATGATCTGACACTACACCCTGTGCGTCTAGTTGGCAGTAAGACCGCACTCGATACGATGCTTCGCAAGTTTATTGCCACCAGCACCCACCTCATTCCCGTCGAAAAAGATGAGCGCATTGTTGGCATTGTTACGATCGAAGATATTATCGAAGAGATCGTAGGTCAAGAGATCGAAGACGAAACTGATCGTAGCCGCAAAAGACGCTACTCTCCCGTCGCCGATTAGCGTAACGCATCTATAATAGCTGCAACAAACGCAGGAATATCGTCGGGCTTACGACTGGTAATAAATTTACCGTCAACTGCCACTTCTTGATCTACCCATTTGCCGCCAGCGTTGATTATGTCGTCAGCTAATGTATGGTAGCTTGTCAACGTTCTACCGCGCACAAGCCCACTCGAGACTAGCAACCAGGCTCCATGGCATATTGCGGCGACTGGCTTACTCGCATCAGCCATGTCCTGCACAAATTCCTGTGCAGCCTTTTCTATCCGAAGATGATCCGCATTTACTACCCCACCCGGGATAACCACCGCATCAAATTTAGATGAATCCAATTTATCGATTGTCGTATCGACCGGCACCTCACGGCCCATTTCAACATGTCGTAAAGCTTGTATAAAGTCATCATGCGGAGCAGCCACGATTACCTCGGCTCCCATGTCTCGAAGCTGCGTTAATGGTTCAACAAGCTCTGATTCTTCAAAATAATCCGTTGCCACAATGGCGATTCGTTTGCCTGTAAGATCTGTCATATACCCCCTACGAACTAAGATTTCTTTTTAGGCACTTTTGCACCCTCTTTACGAGCTTCACTGAGCCCGATGGCCACAGCTTGTTTTTGGCTAGTTACTTTTTTGCCACTCGTACCGCTTTTAAGCTTGCCCTTTTTCATTTCTTCAACTGCTTTTTTAACTTTTTCTTGTGATTTTGGACTATATTTTGCCATAATAATCTCCTTTTTACCACAAGGGCGGCCTTTAGGCCGCCCAGTTATATCCTATTTATTGTTGTGTGAAGAAGTGCCAGGTTATCGTTGCGACTACTGACAGTCCAAGTGCAATTTCTACCATTCCCATATATATTCTCCTCTGCAAGAGCATTTATTTGGTTATTTGATGGTGCACACCACAATCCTTATTATACCAAGTTTTGCTTGATAGGACATAAGCATAAGCGTTACAATAAAGGGGTAAGAAGGAGAGGAGAATTATATGACAAATATACAAAAGTTCGATCCATTTGCGGAGATTAACGCACTGCAGCGACAGTTCTTTGGAGATGATTGGTTGTCACCCAAAAGTATGACCATACCAACAACTGACGTCTATACAAAGAATGATAAGGAACTCGTTATTGAATCGCATCTACCGCACTTCGACCAAAGCGACGTTGATGTACATGTAGAGAATGGTTCGCTCATCATTCAGGCTGAAAAGCATGAAAAAGAGGACGACAAAGACAAAAAATATGTCGTACGAGAAAGCTCTAGTAGTTTTTATCGTCGTATCTCTCTACCAGATCGAGCAGACAGCGACTCTATAGTCGCCCACCTAGAAGACGGTATCCTTAAGGTTGCCATACCACTTCAGCCACTTCCCAAACCTAAAAAGATTACTGTCAAAACCAAGAAAAAGTAAATTCATCCGCCCTATGGCTTCGCCTCCACGAAGCCATATTTATTTTTTGGAGCATCTTTTAGTTTCGAACAAGAAACAGAACAACCATACATCGCTCTAGACGACTCTTGATCGTGCAGTAGCCTAGTAGTTTTCGTTTCATATCTTTTGCATACCTTTGTTACAATAGATATATGCAGACTGTTTCTCGACTCATAGAAAAATTCGTACCAGAACATTATCAACTTAGCCTCGACCTAAAGCGAGTAGAACGTACATTTAGTGGAATTATCACAATGAACGGCATTAGCACCGTACCTGGTGGAATTGCTGTTCATGCTAAAGATCTGACCATAACTTCGGTGTTGGTTGATGGTAAAAAAGCTGAATATAGTCTAGGTGAAAACGATGAGTTAACAGTTACACGCGCTGACATCGCCCCTGGCCGTCATATCGTCGTCTTCGAATTTGATGGTATCATTACCGATGCTCTACACGGTCTCTATCCCTGCTACTACGACGATAACGGCGTTAAAAAAGAATTACTTATGACACAATTCGAGAGCCATCACGCTCGGGAAGTCTTCCCCTGTATTGATGAGCCAGAAGCAAAGGCGGCATACGACATCGCTCTTACGACTGAGCCAGATATAATTGTACTCGGGAACATGCCTGTTCACAGCCAAAAGTTAGAAGACAACCGTTTAATAACAGTTTTTGATACCACCCCTCGGATGAGCTCGTATCTAGTTGCCTGGATGGCTGGCGAGTTACACAAAAGGACTGCCATGACAAAGCGTGGCGTTGAAGTAAATGTTTGGGCTACACCTGCGCAAAAACCCACAAGTCTTGATTTTGCACTTGATAACGCTGTAAAAACCATCGACTTTTTTGAAACATACTTTGATACACCCTATCCACTACCAAAATCCGACCACGTAGCTGTACCAGATTTTAGCTCGGGTGCAATGGAAAACTGGGGTCTCATCACTTATCGTGAAGTAGCCCTATTGGCCGATCCAGAAACAACAAGCATCAGCAGCAAGCACTATATCGCAACGGTCGTTGCCCATGAGCTAAGCCACCAATGGTTTGGCAATCTTGTAACTATGAAATGGTGGAACAACCTCTGGCTCAACGAAAGTTTTGCTACACTTATGGAATATATCGCCGTGGACGCTCTTCATCCGGACTGGAACATCTGGCTAGACTTCTCTACAACCGAGAGTATTCTTGCCCTCCGTCGAGATAGCCTTGAAGGCGTGCAGCCAGTTCAAGTAGAGGTTAACCATCCGGATGAGATAAGCACACTATTTGATGGCGCTATAGTCTACGCCAAAGGCGCTCGCCTACTCCGCATGTGCCAACAATATATCGGTCACGAAGCATTCCAGACTGGTCTGAAAGCGTATTTCACTGCTCACAAATATAGCAACACCGAAGGTAATGATCTATGGTCAGTGCTCTCACAGGCGAGCGGCAAAGACATTACCAAGCTTATGAATACCTGGATCTCACAATCTGGCTATCCAGTGATAGAGGCGACGGTGGTTGACAATAAGATTACCCTTTCACAACACCAGTTCTTTATTGGACCACACGAGCCCACACAAAAAATATGGCCAGTACCACTGAATGCTTCGGACCCACAGGTGCCAGCTTTGCTTGAAACCCCAACTCTTACCGTAGATTACCTGGATGCTAGCACATTACGTCTTAACGTCGGCGATAGCGCGCATTTTATCACAAAATATGACGACGAACTCCTTGCGAAGCTCATCGCACAGGTTCGTACTGGCGAGCTTGCGCCACTCGACCGCCTGCAACTTCTACACGAACAAACACTCCTAGCCCGAGGCGGTATCATCTCCAGTGCTACACTGATCCCTCTTATCGAAGCATACCAGCACGAAACTACAGAAGCCGTTTGGGATATCATTTCACTCGCCCTAGGAGAACTTAAAAAGTTTGTTGAGACCGATAAGACAGCTGAGGATCAGCTGCGAGCTTTGGCTGGTAGAATTGCCCGCGCCCAATACGAACGACTTGGCTGGGAAGTAAAAGACGCAGAGTCTGAGACCGATACAAAGCTGCGGGCCAATATCATTGGCATGATGATCTATTCACAGGAGCCAAGTGTACTAGAAACAGCCAAAAAGCTTTACACTGACGTGTCCATTGACCGGCTCGACCCCGAACTTCGTGCGCTTATTATTGGCACCGCGGTACGCTACACTGACAGCCAACGTATTATAGATACGCTCGTCACACAATACCGATCTACTGCATCATCTGATCTTAGACAAGATATCGCCAATGGTCTCACGTCTACCCGCGACGCAGTAGTAGTAAAGCGTCTTCTTGATCTCATTCCAGATGCTTCGACTGTTCGTCCGCAAGACGCAGGACATTGGTTCGTCTGGCTTATTAGAAACCGTGATGGGCGCGTGATGGCGTGGCAATGGATGCGCGACAACTGGTCATGGATCGAAAAGACGTTTGGTGGTGATAAGAGTTACGATGATTACCCACGTTTTGCCGCAAGTGCCCTCGTGACAAGGCAACAACTAAGCGAATACCGTGCATTCTTTGGCCCACTGAAGGATATTCCGGCCTTAACGCGAGTTATTACGATCGGAGCAAGCGAAATTGAAGGTCGCGTTGCTCTTCTTGAGCGTGATACTATAGCTGTTCGCGAAGCCTTAGCCAAGCTTTAAAAGTCACTAACTAGCTGCAAATGAACCATTCATCCCCGAGCTTGAAAGCTCGGGGATGAATGGTTGGGGAATAAACACTACCAATTGCAGGCTCATCACGTATGCAACCTTTATCCACGTATCATAACTGACGTATCATACTTAACTAGTGGCGCATAGGACAGTCTATGAAATGGCGTCACACCCAATAGGTCAATCGCGCTACGATGTGCTGCCGTACCATAACCGACATGACCACTAAATTTGTAGCCTGGAAAAATCATATCAAGATGTTTCATATAGTTATCTCTAGCTACCTTTGCAACGATCGAAGCAGCGGACACGCTCGGCACAAGTAAATCAGCCTTTTTCATAACTCTTACGCGCGGATCATCAATGAATTTTACAGTACCATCAATGATGATCTCGTCATAAGTCGTATGTATATGCGCAACGGCCATCCTTGAAGCAAGTTTAAGTGCCTCGCTCAGACCAATACGATCAATCTGTTTGGCGCTCACCCACCCAAGACCAATGCCGGCTGCTTTTTGACGTATTTCGACATTGAGCCGTTCACGTTGTAATCGTGTTAGCTTTTTACTATCGGTCAAACCTTCAATCGGAACACTCGCAAGAAGAACAGCGCCCACAACAAGCGGGCCAGCCCATGCACCTCTTCCTACCTCATCAATCCCGACAATCATACAGCTAGTATACAGAATTTGTCATTATTAATCGAATAGTACACTATATGCAAAGTCCTACTCACTGGGAGGTGCTTCGTGGACTGGGAGACACTTCGTGATCTTCACGACGAAACTGTATCGCAACTCAAGGACATAACGTTCCATTGCGCGCTCGTGACTCGAACCAAGGTTATTCTTACTGCAGACGAAGAGATTTACACCTACACTCATTTTCACTGCGGTGAGGAGGGTATGGTAGCACACTTCACAGCTTCACTCCTCGAAAGGTTGGGGTTTGGGGATTTTTCCAAGCTGCTCAAAGCACTTGCTCGCTGTGACGAGCTCCTTGCATTCCAAACTTCTTCAGACTGGAGCTTCCACACCCGCACAAGAGGCGACAAGACTATGTCATCCCGTCAGTAGGACGCTCGCCTGCCTATGAAAACGGCAGGCGAGAAAGTCCTAGAAATTAAGAAATCAAAAAACGCCTTGTGTGCAATCAAGGCGTTTAATGAACAAGAGAATGGTTTTACGCTTCAGTTTCAGCTGGAGCTTCTTCTTTGGCTGGCTTTACGTTGTTTGCGGCGTTTATTGCTTCGCGATCAAAGTTTTTTGCAACAAGACGAGCGCTTTTGCCACTACGGTTACGTAGAAATGAAAGATAGTTACGGCGAACCTTTGCACGACGTACAACCTCTACCTTATCAACAAGTGGGCTGTGAAGTAAAAAGCTCTTTTCAACACCAACACCGCTTGCAACCTTACGTACAGTAATGCGTGCTGTATGAGACTGCTTATTGTCAGTACGGATAACAACACCTTCAAACATCTGGATACGCTCTTTAGCACCTTCTTTAATTTTTTGGTAAACACGAACGGTATCACCGCTGCGAACATCAACGATAGCAGGCTTTTTCTGCTCGTCGTTCACTTTTTGGATTAATGCAAAACTCATTCTTCTCTCGCTTTACTATTTATAGATACAATCAGCTATTAACTATAGCAGATAGATGCATTTTTTGAAAGGGGTCACGAGCATTTTAGACGAAAGGCGATATAATAGAATAATGAACTACGACGAAATGGCCCTCGAACTGCACAAACAATATGCCGGCAAAATCAAGACCACGCTTCGAGATACAAGCGAACTCACAAAAGAAAAACTCAGCTGCTACTACACTCCAGGGGTAGCGGCCGTCAGTCGAGCCATCGCCGGGGACCCCTCTCTTCTGCCAGTCTACACCTGGACAAATAACCTCGTTGCTGTTATTTCCGACGGTTCAGCCGTTCTAGGCCTTGGAAATATCGGACCAAAAGGCTCCATGCCTGTTATGGAAGGTAAGGCCCTACTTTTTAAGCATTTCGCAGGCATTGATAGTGTTCCTATTACACTGGACATCCATACACCAGACGAAATCATCACCACTGTTAAAGCAATATCATCAAGTTTTGGCGCTATTAATCTCGAAGATATAGCCGCTCCTCAGTGTTTTGAGATAGAAGAGCGGCTAAAGGCAGAGCTAGATATTCCGGTCTTTCACGACGACCAACACGGCACGGCGATTGTCGTACTTGCTGGTATCATAAATGCCATGAAAGTAACTGGTAAAAAGCTTGAGGATTGCAAAATTGTTATTGTCGGCGCAGGAGCGGCCGGTACTGCCATCACAAAATTACTCCACCTCTACGCTAAACCTCAGATCCTTGCGGTTGACAGTAAGGGCATTATCGGTAATTCACGACAAGATCTTAATGAAGCTAAAAAACTTTTACTAGACTATATCGATACCTCAGCTCAGGGGTCTCTCGCCGACGCACTCACAGACGCCGATGTCTTTATTGGCGTCAGTCAACCTGGACTCCTCACTCCTGAATTAATTAAAAAAATGGCAACTCAGCCCATTGTTTTTGCGCTCGCCAATCCAACACCAGAGATCATGCCAGATGTCGCCAAGCAGGCCGGTGTTGCTATTATGGCTACCGGACGAAGCGATTTTCCTAATCAGGTGAATAATGCGATAGCTTTCCCGGGAATTTTTCGCGGCGCGCTCGACAACAAAGTTAAAACAATCACTGATCAGCACAAGATTGCAGCAGCTAAGGTTATTACTAGTCTTGTTGACACCCCAGACGCTGAGCACATTATTCCGCCCGTATTTGACGAACGACTCGTTCCTTCTATCGCTAAGGTAATCAAGTAATTTCGCGTAGTTGTTGAAGTTTTGGCTGTGACAAGGCGACGGTGATAAGACCGGTCGCTTCACCCGTTACCCCTCCTTGCTCATAGGCGCGCAAGATACGACCCGGCATCTTGATAAAATCTTCATGTACACCCGGAACAACAACGATGTTAACACCTGCGCGTCGTGCAACTTCGATCTTACGTGGGTGAGATTGAAACAACTTGTCATGTCTCATGAGCGCAAGACCAGTTATAATTCCCGCTCCCTACGCTGCGCTAGACGTCTTCAGTGCATCAAAGAGTGCTACCTGACCCATCAACGCATATTACCTTCAAGGTGTAGTAGCAGCTCTGCTGTGCCGTCACGGATGCAACCGTTCACCTCGTCAGGTTCATAGCCAGGTACAACACTGTGAAGCGCAAGCTCCGTTGTACTTGCAATTCCTCTCAAGGCAAGCAATGGAGCCCATACAGGAACCGGTGGCGCGATAGCAGTTATCGAATCTGGGCTCATATCCTTTAGCGCTACCATCCCTGCTGAATGAGTTATCACATCCGCTTGGCGAGTCATCCGTTCAAGCCGAGCAGCATCGGTCATCGCCTCTCTAAAAGGTATCGCTTCGACATCCTCGTCGTAATGCGCCGCGAGTGACTGGGCAACCTTTTCCATTTGCCGTGGACCGCTCGCAAAACCGCCTACCAAGACTTTGTGCGCCATAGTTTAATTATCATATCATAAAAAGTGACACACCGCCACCTATAAAGATCCCTGATCAAGCTGCGCTAGAACCTCTGTTGGATACAGCACAAACTCATCGTGATGACCCAAAATCATATCGACTATCGTTACTCCCTGATCTTTCGCGAGTTCAAGATGCGGATGTGTTGCAGCCTGAGGAAACAATTTGTCATTCTCCATGAATCCAAGCGTCACTTTGCTACCGCATCTTACCATTTCTACCGCTTGTTGAGCAGCATCGAACGCGCCTATCTCACGCACTAATGCATTATTGAGGTATGGACGTAGAATATGTTCTTTTATGAAATGCAGGTGATAAGCAAGCAACTTTTGTGGACGATCTATAGACTCTCGACCGCTTGCAATAAGTGCAATCGTTTTAGGGAATGACCTCCAAAGAAGTAGTGACGGCAAAGATGGCATTGGAGGTGCAATCGCAATAAGCTCTTTTGGTGCCATATTTTTCAGCAGCACCATGCCTGTCGAGTGAGTAATAACCAAACATTCCGGTACGAGCCGCGCTACCTGTGCGTTATTCTTATATGCCTCACTAAAAGACATAGCCATGACATTAACGTCAAATTGCGTCGCTAGCGCAGACGCAAGTGCATCAACAAGATGCGAATCACTTCCCACCCCGCCAATATACAAGATTTTTTTCACAGGCCTCCTTAAAAGGCTAGATTACCCGGTTTATCTCCTCGAGCGTTGTTTCTCCTCGAAGAGCGGCTAGTACACCTACCTGCAGCAACGTTAGCATGCCGCCTGCCATCGCTTCTTTTTCAATCACCTCTGCATGGACGTCTTTTACCTCTCCACGAAGGAACTTCTGAATGTTTTCAGTCACTAGCATTTGTTCCATTATAACGATTCGGCCTTTATAGCCAAACGGCACATCGTCGCTCGGAACAGGTTTCCAGAGCTTGAAGTTTTCAAGATCAGGCTTGTCCATATCATCTGGTAGGTTCTCGAGGACTTTCTGAACATACTGCTTGGTTGACTCGTCTGGATCATATTCTTCTTTTGTATCGTCATAAAGTCGACGGACCAACCGCTGTGCGATGAGCATACGAATAGCTGAACTAAAGATAGGGTTGACCCCGATAAGATCTATCATGCGACTAAACGCAGCACTCGTGGAGTTGGCGTGAAAGCTTGAGAGCACCAAGTGACCTGTAATTGATGCTTGGATAGCTGTTTTAGCCGTATCCTGGTCTCGAATCTCACCGATCATCACAACATCTGGGTCAAGACGAAGTACCGACCTTAAGCCTTCGGCGAAGCTTTGGCCATTTGTTGTACTAATTGGAATTTGTGAAATACCGTCAAGACCATATTCGATCGGGTCTTCGAGTGTAATAAGCTTACGATCTGGTGTGTTGAGAGCGTTCAGCATGCTATACAGCGTGGTTGACTTACCAGAACCAGTCGGACCGACCATCAGCACCATACCGCGAGGGTGGCTAATAACCTCATCGATCTCTTTACGTTGTTTTTCAGGAATACTCAGACGATCAAGATTTAGAAGACTCTCGTCAAAGTTAAAGAGACGCAGCACCGCGTCCTGCCCATACATTGTAGGTACTGTCTCAACACGGATGTTGAGCAAATGTGTTGCACTATCACGCGTTATCTCCTTTTGCATATGCCCGGATTGTGGTTCGGTTGCTGCCGAAGATACATTTGCGCGCGATGCCAATTCACCCATAATGATTCGATAGCGATCCTTATCGAGATCAGCGACAGGGTGTAGAGCACCATCAATACGCATGCGAATACGGATGTAGGTTCGCTCGTTTTCAATGTGAATATCGCTCGCATTAAGCTTATCCGCCTGCGTAATAAGATAGTCAAAAACTTGATCACTTCCCACGGAATTAAGCGTTTTACTGACCTGAGTAATCGTTTCACTATCACCTTCTTTGGCGATTTCAATATCCTCGTAAATAACTTTCTTCGGAGGATCGAAGCGGTTCATAAATTGCGTGAAGCCACTACCGCTAATGAGCAGGAACTGCGTGTTATCTCCTCGATCGCTGAACTCTTTCTCCATCGCCTTGATAAGAGACTGGGGGGTCTGGCTTGTAACGCCAAATCTATATGGCTCACTACCAGCACCCGGAATAAGCGGAACGATGTGTCCTCGATACATTTCCTCGATGCTTAGCATATCTTTTGCGAGCGGAAGAGTCTGCTCTATACTTCGGGTGTCAAGATATTGCAAACCCAGGATGGCTGCACGCTGCTGTGTAGACTTTTCATCTTGTTCTCGCCGTCGTTCCTGAATCTTGTCTTCGTCCATTACATGTAGTCTATCAGAAAGCGCTAGCATTTTACAGTGGTATAATCATGAGATATGCGAGAAATCATCGTTATTGCGCACAACATTCGCTCCACTCATAACGTAGGTGCAATTTTCCGTACCAGCGAAGGTTTTGGGATATCCAAGATTATTTTTAGCGGCTATACGCCTCTACCATCTTTTCAAGGCGATACTCGTCTACCTCATATTGCTGAAAAGTTGACAAGTCAAATCCATAAAACAGCTCTAGGCGCGGAAACCATTGTGCCTTTCGAATATCAGGAAATACCGAATCTCGAACAGCTCAAACAAGCTGGCTACGCCATTGTAGGTCTCGAACAAGCTGAGCGATCATACAAGTTGCCAAACTACACGCCTCCACAAAAAATCGTGCTCCTTCTTGGCGAGGAAGTACATGGCATATCCCAGGATCTGCTAGAACAGTGCGATGACATTATCGAGATTCCGATGGTTGGCAAAAAGGAGTCATTCAATGTTAGCGTTGCTGCAGGCATAGCGCTTTATGCATTGATAATGGCCTAGTTAGCGGCTCTGGAAGTGAATAAATACTACGCCGGAGCTCTGAATGTCCATTGTACTGTATTCGCCTGTGCCACCAAAGTTGTATTGGCTTACGCCGACCCATCCACCGCCTTCAATCGAGTTTACAAGCATGGCATGTCCAATTGGTGCAAATCCAGGTGTCGGAGGCAAAATAGCGACTGACCCCACCTCAGGTGTGTTATCTGTGTACGCGCCCATACGCGAAGTCGTTGATGGCCATTGGTACGCGTTACCTGCACCCGCAAAGTTTTGCACATCTTTACCATAAATACTGTAAGCGCCCCATGCGGTGTAACTAACGCATTCACGGTTTAAAAGACCCCACTGATCAGAGTAGCTGTCCTGTGCACCACAAAGGCTATAGCCACCACCGCCACAACCAGTGTTACCGCTGTAATTACGAAACTGGAATGAACCAACGGTACCATAGTTGTACATACCACCGCCAGTAATGCGCTGCAAGGCTGCACGCTGCTGAGCTGCGATGGCCGCCATTTGCGCCTGACCATCGGCAACCTTCTGTTGATACGCGGCTTCATTGCCCTGAGTTTGCGTTAGCAGTTGCTGTTGCTCAGCCTGCTTTGCAGCGAGCGTATCTTGTTGGGCTTTTTGCTGAGCGAGGACCTTAGCAACATCCTGTTGATCTTTTTCTAGTTGAGCTTTGAGGGTTTTAACTGCATCGATTGTACCGTTAAGCTTATCCCGAGCCGACGTCTGGTAGGTATTCTTATCCATATACTCACCCACATTCTTACTGCTAGCGAGCATTTCAAGCGGTGAAACACTTCCATTTACATAAAGATCCGCAATAATATCGCCTAGTGCCTTTTGATTATCGGCTAGTTTTTGCTTATTGACAGTAATATCATTCGTAAGTTTATCGTACTGTGCCTGCGAGAGATTAACCTCTGCCTGAATTCCATTGACCTCAGCCTGGATAGCATCAACAGCAGCCTGAAGCGAGCTGGCTTGCTTGTGGTATTCATTCGCTTGAGCCTGGAACTGGTTAACTTGCGCCCGTATTGCGTTAATCTGATCGTCATATTGATCCGCATGGACCGCATTTGTTGTCAGCATTAGCGGCGCAGCTATAGCTACGAGTGCTGCACACACACCAATAGTAGCCCGGGAGACTCGGGAGCGGAAGGATGATGTGTGTCGGTTGAATCTATTCACTAGTACCCAACCTATCACAAGCATAAGAGGCATGCAACGGCCGACCTCTATATACGTTGTTTATTTTAATACGACACAGTCTTCACCAAGTTGCTTTACCAACACGCTTATTAGCGCATCGCTCCCATCCACCCTGAACGGTAACTTGATAGCCGATCTTTTATCAGCACCGAGAACAAGAACAATATCTGTATTTCCTGAAAAATCACTACACGTGCGTTTTAACTCGACAAGCGCTTCGTGATTGTCCGGTTCTTTAACATGAACGAATAATTTTTTAACCACAGGTATATCTTCAATCGGGCGCGGGCGTTCCGCTATAGACGCGGCCGGTTTAGGTTCAGCTGGCAAAGTGCTAGCTGATGCGCTCACAACAGGATCGGTTTTTTTAGCACGGTGCTCGGCAACTCTCATAGCTTTTACCTTAGAACTCATACGAGGTGTCTCCATCTTGCGCCCGGTCCCTTCATAACTACGCAGCTCCTCATCAGTCACAACAACCACTTCATCGGCTATCATTTTGGCTTCGTCACCTAAATTGCCATCCCGGTCACGCGCGCTAACCTTACCAGATACTCGAATAACTGCATCTTGGACTAGCTTTGCACCTGTTTGTTCATACAAGTTAGGAAAAATAATAACCTCAGCCTCATTCGTCTTATCCTCAAGCTTAACGAATGCCATCTTAGTGCCTGATTTGGTTACAATCGTACGAACGGCGCTTACTAGACCTCCAATGGTTGCTTTCTTACCATCAATCTCTGGCTTCATATGCGCAAGTGGAATTGTCTGCTCTTCAAAATACGTGTCGTAGTTATCAAGCGGATGCGCACTAATATACAGGCCTAAGAGTTCTCGTTCCCATGTAAGATGCTCTTTCTCGGTATATTTGGTTGGCGCTATTTGGAACGTCATAGTCGGCTGGATACTCGCACCATCGCTCAAACCACCGAAAAGATCTGTCTGACCACTCAGTGCCTCTTTTTGTATCTTACTTGCAAAGGCCTGAATCGTTTCAAGATTAAATAGTAGGTCCGAACGATCGCCGAATTCATCAAAGCCACCAGATTTGATTAATGATTCCCAGGCCTTTTTATTGAACTTACTAATGCTCACACGCTTTGCGAAATCCTCAATACTCGTAAATTTACCGTCTTTGCGAGCACGGAGAACTTCCTCAACTGCGCCCATACCCACGCCCTTAACAGCAGCCATACCAAAACGGATTTCATTCTGACCTGGCACAACAGCAAATTCTACATATGAGTCGTTGACGCTCGGCGATAGCACAGTTAGCCCCATATGCTTACACTCACTAATCTCAATGGCCAATCGATCAATATCATCATGGTCACTTGTCATAACCGCCGCCATAAAGGCGTCTGGGTAGTGCGCCTTGAGGTAGGCTGTCCAGTATGATATAAGTCCGTAGCAAGCAGCATGCGACTTGTTAAAGCAGTAGTTAGCGAACTCTTCTAGCTGACTCCAAAACGTCTCAGCCTGCTCCCGAGTAGCGCCACTGACCTTAACAGCGCCCTCAACAAACTCCGGCTTTACTTTCATCATGAGATCGATCTTCTTTTTACCGACAGCCTTACGCAGCGTGTCAGCTTGACCGCCGGTAAATCCGCACCATTCCTTAGAAATCTGCATGAACTGCTCTTGGTAGACCAGAATACCATAAGTACTTTTGAGTGAATTCTCCATTCCAGGATGAAGATATGTAATAGGTTCGATACCATGTTTGCGCTTAATAAAGCTATCAATAAACTGCATTGGACCAGGGCGATACAAAGCCACCATGGCGATAATATCCTCAAAAACAGTTGGTTTAAGATCACGCAAGTAGCGTTTCATTCCTGCAGACTCAAGCTGGAATACCCCGGTGGTATCACCGCGCTGAAACAACTCATACGTCTTCTCATCGTCTAGTGGCAAATTAGAAAGATCAATTTCGTCTTTGTATACTTTGCGAATAATACGCAGAGCGTTATTGATAATCGTTAAGTTAGAAAGACCCAAGAAGTCCATCTTAAGCAAGCCGAGTTCCTCAACCTCGCCCATTGGGAACTGTGTAGAGATGACGCCTTTTTGTGCCATCTCAAGCGGCAGATATTTTACCAGTTCATCTGGTGCAATTACCACACCACAGGCGTGCACACCGTGCGAACGGATTGTGCCCTCTAGGCGCACCGCGTAATCAAACACCTGTTTTGCTGTCGGATTGGTTTCATATTCCTTTTTAAGATCAACATCTTCTTTAATACTCACTTTGAGTGGAATATGACGCCCTTGTGCGGGTGGTGGAATCATTTTACTGAGACGGTCAGCCTCGGCATATGGAACCTGCAGTACACGTGCTACGTCGCGCACAGCAGCACGTGCAGCCATCTTACCAAAGGTTACAATATTTGAAACATGGTCAGCGCCATATTTATCTGAACAATACTGGATCACCTCATCACGACGCGTATCCTGAATATCCACATCGATATCCGGCATGCTAATACGGTCAGGGTTAAGGAATCGCTCGAAGAGCAGGCTATACTTTAACGGATCGAGATCAGTGATATTAAGTGCATAGGCAATGATCGATCCTGCCGCCGAACCTCGTCCAGGTCCAAAAATAATCCCTTGCGCCTTACCCCAGTTAATAAAGTCCTGCACAATTAAAAAGTAACCGTTATAGCCCATGTTATCGAGAACTGCCAATTCCATATCGAGACGATCTAGCTGCTCTGGCTGGAGAATTTGACGAATCTCCTCTACCGAAAGTTCGCCTGCCTCCTCGCGCGTTTTACCAGCGTACCTAGCGGCCATACCACGAAAGACTAGCTTATCAAGAAAGGTTTTTTCGGTTTCACCTTCGGGAACCGGAAATGTTGGAATCAAGATCCGACCCAACTCAATCTCAACGTTGCACCTGTCGGCAATTCGACGTGTGTTAAGGATTGCCTCTGGATGGGTCTTACTCCAACGACCAATAATGTCCTTAGGGTCAGTCACATGAAGCTCAAAATCCTTCAAGCTCATGCGCTTTTCGTCAGACAGGAACGAGCCAGTACCAACACATAGCAAAATCTCATGAGCATCTGTGTCATCGTGGCGAACATAGTGCGCATCGCTTGTCACAACGTAGGGAATGTCAAGCTCATCTGCAAGTCTTAGTAGATACTCATTTAGTTTTACCTGCACATCCCATTGTGCTGGCGCATCAGGATGACCATGGTCTTGAAGCTCTAAATAATAGCGATCACCAAGGAGATTTTTATACCAAGATGCAATTCTCTTAGCCTCTTCATAATTATCTGCACGAAGATTTTCTCCTAGTTCACCACTTGCACAACCAGATAGGACAATAAGACCCTCGTTATGTTGTTCTAGGAGGTCGTGGTCAATACGAGGCTTATAATACATTCCTTCGAGGTTAGCAGTCGTCGAAAGTAACATAAGATTTCTCAGACCTGTCTCATTCATAGAAAGAAGTGTTAAGTGATAACGCCCTTTATCTTTAGCTGGATCTCGATCAAAGCGTGTTCTAGCGGCAACGTAGGCCTCCATACCGAGAATTGGTTTAATGCCCGCAGCCTTAGCAGACTTATAAAAGTCAATGGAACCCGACATCGTTCCATGGTCGGTAATGGCACATGCCTCCATGCCCATTTCTTTGACCACATCAACAAGCTCGCCTACTTTTGTAAGACCATCGAGCAGGCTATGATGTGTGTGATTATGCAGATGCACATAATCAGACAACTTCAAGTCTGATGCCGCAACCGGTTTTTCCTCTACTGCTACCCCCATACTATCCTTATTATAGCAAGTTCCTGCTTTTGCTTAGCCGTGATGTTTACAACGACCAATTATTTTTTGTTATTCTGTAGTGTTTGTTGGACCTGCTCGATAGACTGGCCTATACCTGGAACATTCGTAAAAAGACTCAGCGTCCAAACAAGTAGAACGACAACAACTGTGCCGCCAAGCACACTACCCAAACCAAAGAATATCCCCCTAAAAAAGTTCATCTTGTATATCTGAGTCCGACTACGATTAAAATCATAAAATAAATCTTCAAGCACACTCTCACGAGCGCTACGTTCGTTGCCCTTTTGGATGTTTTCTTTTGTTTTTGTGATAATGTTTTTCTCGCTCATAACCCTCTCCTTCACATAGAATGGCACACTAGATCTAGTGTGCCATTGTTTTTACGTTCGTTCAAGTACAGGATTACTTGTCTTTTTCGCTGAATCCTTTTTTTGCTCCTTCAAGCGCACGTTCACCTCGATCCTTAAGATCTCCGGCTTTCTCTTTGAGATCTGTCACCATCTCATCCGAGTAGTCTTTAGCTTCGGCACTCTTGCGTGCTGCACTTTCCTTAAGCTCCGTAGCCTTATCCTTGATATCTGCGCGCGTCTCTTTGCCAGATTTCGGTGCAGTCAGAAGACCAGCAACAATACCAGCAGCTGCACCGATAATTGCCCCTAATGCGAATTTGCCTTTTGTCATTTACTTCTCCTTTTTCGTCTTCTTCATAAACTTAGTAACCATTCGCATGATAAGCATCGGAGAAATAGTTCTGCTAACCCCAGATACTGCCTTTTCAATATGCTCAGCCGTCCGCTGAGCGGAGTCAGTTACCGTCCTTATTTGTTTCGTTACTTTTATTAGCATTGCAGTAAGAGCAATCGCTAGTAGTAAAAATACACCCAAAAATATTGACAGAATTATTACCAGAACTTGAGCCCAATCCATAGAGCAGCTTCCTTACTAGACGTACCGTTATTTTTTAATCATTTTTACGATCCATATAAGGAGAAGTGCTCCTAATACGGCCACGACAAAGCTGTATATATTAAATCCATTTACACCGCTGCCACCAAGAAGTTCGACAACCCATCCACCGATAACACCGCCAACAATACCGACAACTATGTTTTTGAGAAGGCCACCCTCCTCTTTCATTATCATGTTAGCTACCCACCCAGCGAGTCCACCGAGTATTATCCATCCAATCCAGCCCATTAAAAACCTCCTTTGGATTAGTTGATATTTACATACACTATTGTAACGGTTTTTTGCTGCAAGCGCACGTTTACAGCTAGATCTACTTGAGTTTTGACTGGAGATGGCGAAGAAGGTCGGGACCAAGCTCATCGTGAGCAAGACCGAAGTCAATGACCGTCTTAAGATATTCTAACTTATCACCAGTATCATAATACGTGCCGTCTTTAATCTCATAGGCAAGGTAGTCGTGACCTTCATCAATCATCTTTTGCATGATTGGTTGGAATGTAAATTCACCCACGCCATCGAATGTCTGCTGCGCTTCTTCAAGGTAGTTAAAGAAATCGCCCTTTAGAAGATAGCTACTTACCGAAGCTAGGTCGGATGGAGCCTTGTCTTTCCCTGGCTTTTCAACGATATGTGACATCTTGATAAGACCATCCTGCATCACCTCACCAGCCGCAATACCGTACTTGTCGTACTCGGCATCTGAAAGAACTTTTTTACACGAAAGTACCGCACCATCATATTGCTCGTAGATATCGATCATCTGACGGAATCTACTTGGCGAAGATACGATGAAATCATCGGCCCAGGTGTAAATAAACGTCTCGTCCTTGCCAATAAGGTGTGCGGCACTCATAAGTGGGGTCGCATTTCCGTATGGTCCTTTTTGACGGATGTAAATGAAATTAGCCAGGTTAGAGAGACGGTCGAGTTCATCAATATAGTGTTGCTTTTTAGTGCCACCAGCACGAAGGTTAGCTAACAGATCTTCATTTGGTACATCAAAATGATCTTCAATCGCACGCTTGTTACTACTGCCTACAATAATAATATCTTTAATGCCTGCCTCAACAAGCTCTTCTACGACATACTGGATAATCGGCTTGTCGATGAGCGGAATCATTTCCTTCGGCATTGCTTTGGTTTGAGGCAAGAACCGCGTCCCAAATCCGGCTGCTGCGATAATTGCCTTGGTTGGTTTTTTCACTTACTTTTCCTCCTTCTGAATTTGCTTCAATCTGTCGTATGCCGCCAAAACAGCAGCTGGATCTGTCATCCGGCCCGCCTTAGCAGCCACGATGAATTCATCAATACTCCTTAACTCGAGGTTGATGAACTCATCATGATCAAGCGACTGGTCGTCCACGAGCATACAGTCAGTGGCAAGGTAATAGAACCATTCCCCATTCAAATATGCATCGCGACTGAACTTTCCTAAAAATTCGACCCCTCCGGGCTCATAGCCCGTTTCCTCACGCAGCTCTCGGATAGCTGCGGCTTGAGGATCTTCATCCTCATCTACATAACCCCCGGGAATTTCTCCCATTATTTCTTCTGGCCCCGGCCTAAACTGTCGACAAACAATCACCTGCTTATCTTTTGTTATAGCGATCACTCCAGTGGCACGCCGACCTTCTGCAAGAAAGGTAGCTCGTGTTGCCAGTTTGCCATCCGGTAATTCAAACGTCTTAACAACAATGTTATGGTAATCAATCTTATTTACAATCGTAGGATCAATACGTTTCCAAGGTTTCACAGTATAGCCCTCAAAACAACACATAAGGCCTACCTTTTGGGCAAGCCTTACGACATCATTTACTTTAATTTTTCGCGAATCAGTTTTTGTGCAAGCGCCGGATTGGCCTTACCTTGGGACTTTTTCATAATTTGGCCGACCAGATAGCCAATGGCTTTTTCTTTACCCTCTTTTATATCAGTAATCGACTGTTCACTTAACGGATCGGCTAGCACTTCATCGACAATCGCTGCAATTGCCGACTCGTCACTGACCTGTAACAGGTTCTTACTTTCAGCTATCTCGCGCGCCGTTTTCTCACTTGTGAGAAGTTCCAAAAAGACCTCTTTAGCAGTCGTCGAACTAAGCTCATTCGCTTCAACCATATGAGCTAGTTCGATAAAGACATCTGGTGAAAGCTCATTCATTTGAACGGTCGTTGGCTCGTCATCGTTATGACCGAGCGCGCTCGCAAACCAGTGAGCAACACGTTTTGCGATAGCATTTCCGGCTTTTTCCTGAATATCAGTAACAAGCTCTGCGAATTGCTGCGTCGCAAGTAGTGAATCCACAACCGAGCGATCTAGTTCAAGCGTGAGCCAGCGTTCACGGTATTCGGGTGGTAGCATCGGCACAGCGGCCTGGATTTCTTCAATCTCAGTATTGCTCAAAATAACCGGTGGAATATCTGCATCAGGCATATAACGGTAATCCTGTGCGTCCTCTTTTGAACGCTGTGAGTTGGTACGCATCTTAGCGTCATCCCAACCACGAGTCTCCTGTACTACCTTCTCACCTTTTTCAAGCAATTCTACTTGACGATGAAATTCGTATTCGGCTGCTTTTTCAACGCTTCTAAACGAATTAAGGTTTTTCACCTCGGCACGTTTACCAAGTTCTGTCGCACCCTTTGGCGCAACCGAAACGTTTACGTCAAACCGCATGTTTCCATGATATAGATTACCGAACGTCACGCCGGCGTAGATCATAAGACGATGCAATTCACTTGCATACGCCTTTGCCTCTGCCGCTGAATGCATATCCGGCTCCGATACAACCTCAATCAGTGGCGTACCTGCTCGGTTGAGATCAACTAAACTGTAATCACCGAAATGCGTCAACTTACCAGCATCCTCTTCCATGTGGGCGTGATGGATTCGCACCTTCACTGTTCCGCCATCCTCTAGAGGTGCGTCAATATACCCAGCCAGAATAATAGGCTGATACATTTGAGTGGTCTGGTAACCTTTAGGAAGATCAGGGTAAAAGTAGTGCTTGCGGTCAAATCGACTTGTATTTGCTATCTTTGCATTGAGTGCTTTGCCTGCCTTGATAGCAAAATCTACGGCTTTCCGGTTTAAAATAGGCAGCATGCCAGGTAGACCAAAATCTATTGGACTCACTACACTGTTTGGCGCCTTGTCACGAGCATCATTATCAGCACCGCTAAAGAGCTTCGTATCAGTAGCAAGTTGAACATGACATTCTATACCAATTGTCATTTCATATTTATTTAAGATATCTTCACTTACCATTAAATTGCTCCTACATCTTTTAGCGCTTGCTTAAATGCGCCGAGCGCACGGCGCGCATCGTCATATCCCACGGTAACTTCGGGCTCGTGAGCTATTTGGTTGCGTAGTTTATGGGCGGTCCAAACAGCATTAGCGTTACTCCAGGTGTCTTTAGCAACCTTCATACGTTCACCCATCGTCTCCCCTTTGATGCCGCGCTCTTTCAGCGCTTGATCAAGTAACTTGTCTGCATTTAGCACAGTCATAGAAAGACTCGACGGATCATCACGATTCAACTGTTTTTCAATGGCAAGCCAGCGCATACGGTATTTTTCAATATCAAGAGGTGCTGGGCCTTTTTTTGTAATAAAGATCACTATCACCAACAAAATGGCAACAACCAGTACTCCAACAAGAAAAGCAAAAATAGTCGTACTATCCACGGTTAGTTACCTCCATAGATCGAGCGAGAGCTAGAAGCGCGGCATCACTTTTACGTGGACCCATCAGCTGCACACCGATAGGCAGACCGTCGTCAGTTACACCGGCAGGAACGCTAATAGCAGGAATACCAGCAAGACTTGGTGCTACAGTCATAATATCCGAGAGATACATTTTGACAGGATCGGCCGTATTTTCACCAATACCAAAGGCCGGTGTCGGAGCTGTTGGCCCAACAAGTGCATCATACTGCGAAAATAGCCTATCATATTCTTTTACAAGCAGTGTGCGAGCTTTCTGCGCCTGTAGGTAGTAGGCGTCAAAGTAGCCACTCGAAAGAACATAGCTACCAATCATGATACGACGCTTGTTTTCCGTCACAAACCCTTCTTCACGGCTTTTACCATAGAGTTCTGCAAGTGTCATATCGCCTTCAGCACGATGTCCATATCGAATACCGTCATAACGAGCCAAGTTACTCGTAACCTCGGCTGGCACGATGATGTAGTACATTGCCAGCGCATACTTAACCATAGGAAGACTAACTTCCTCTACCGTATGGCCTGCTGCACGAAGTTTTTCAACATATTCTATAACATGCTGACGAACAACTTCATCCACGTCGTCACTCATATATTCTTTTAAAAGACCGACCTTTTGAGCAGGTTTTACCTCTTCTGGTGCAAAAAAGTCAGGTAGTGTCGTCATATCATTAAAATCACGACCACTCATTACATCCATAACCAGCTCAGCATCAGCCACTTCTTTCGTGAAGCAACCGATTGTATCAGTACTGCTTGCCATTGCAACAACTCCATACCGACTTACCATCCCATAGGTAGGTTTTACACCTACGACACCATTAAAGCTCGCAGGCTGACGGATAGAACCACCAGTGTCGCTACCCAGCGCAAAGGGTACGACATCGAGTGCAGTTATAACAGCGGAACCACCACTACTACCACCAGCAACTTTGGTTTTATCGTAAGCATTTTTTGTAACACCAAAGGCTGAGTTTTCTGTACTACCACCGTGCGCGAAAGCGTCAAGATTAGCCTTTCCAATACAAATAGCACCTGCGGTCTCTAGCTTCTCGATGACAGTCGCCTGCAGAGGTGCCTCGAAGTTTTCAAGCATCTTGCTGGCCGCCGTCGTTGGCGCGCCAAAGGCTAAGAAGTTATCTTTTGCGACAAACGGTACACCAGCAAGCTTACCGAGCTTTTCGCCGCTCTTAATACGCGCATCAATATCGTCGGCACGGTCTAACGCCCGCTCTCTTGTGAGAGAAAGTAGCGCATGATAATCTTCATTATCTTGAGCTTTCTGAAGTGCTTCTTCAATATGTTGACGAGCGGTTTTTTTACCGCTTTTAATATCGCTTACAATTACATCAATTCGACTCATTATAATACTTTCGGCACCTTAACTTGGTTGTTTTTAGCCTCTGGTGAGAGAGCCAGAAGTTGCTCACGCGTTACATGATCGTCGATCACCTGATCTTCACGCCATACGTTCTCTAGATCCGTTACTTGGTAAGTCGGTTCAACTCCTGTCGTATCGAGCTCGCCGAGTTGCTCGATATACTGCAGGATATTACTAATATCTTGTTGCAACCCATCAGTATCGCTATCAGAAAGGTGCAGGCTGCTTAACTGTGCAAGGTGTTGCACGTCGTCACGAGAAATTTGTGTCATAGTCCTATTATAACCGATGAAAAAGGTAAAATACACATTTAACACGTATAAACAAAAGACGCCCCTCAAAGAATGGGCGTCTTTATAGTCAGAGATCTATACTATTCCCAGCGGAATACGCGGAATGCAATAAAGTAAATTACTACCATCCAAATGCCAACAAGTCCAAGCTGTGGTAAGATGTCGGTAAAGTGCTTACCTTCCGTTGCGATAAGACGGATGCCGTCAATAATCGGAGTGAGCGGTAAGAGCCCTGAAAGGTGCTGAAGCCAATCTGGCATCAAGAACCGGGGGAAGAATGTACCAGAGAGGAACATCATTGGAAATACAATGATGTTCGATAGTGGTGCCGCCTGGCGCTCATTGCGCGCCCAACCACCAAGCGCTAGACCAATTCCCAAGATGGTAATAATACCAAGTACAAGGAATATTCCCAGCTCAAAGTAGTTGCCCACCACCTGAAGATGAAACACGACAATGGCGACAACGAACATGATGGTAAGTGAAATCAAACCAATAATAGCCTGTCCAACCATCGTTGCTAAGAAATACTGCCACACCCTAAGTGGTGTCGTGCTAAGACGACGAAGGATTCCCATCTTCTTAAGCTCTGGAAAGACATTAACTGGCCCAAAGATACCCATACCAATGATTGAGAATCCGAGAAGTCCTGCAAATGTATAATCAAAGGCCGTCAGACTCTTCTCGTTTAACATCTGCGTCTGGACACTAAAGGGCTGTTGAACGGTTACGTACTTAGCATTGATTTGCTGGAAGTGCGCCTGCAACACACTACTAAGCGCCTGACCTGATTGTTCGTTGTTCTGTGTGTATACAACTTGCGCCTGACCTGTTGGCGTCTGAGTTCCTGATTTAACCGTTCCAAAATCCTGCGGCAGCACAATAGCAGCATCAAGCTCTGAACGGCTCATCTTATCTTTTGCAGCATCTAGAGTTGTTATCGTCGCATCAACCTTGAGTACGCTACTCTTATCAGCATCTTTTACAAATTGCTGTGCAAAACTACTATTTGACTCATTAATAACAGCAACATTGAACGATACGTTCTTGTTACCGCTATTTAAACTACCAAACACGAACAAGAAAATAAGCGGGAATCCCATGCTAAAGAACAACGCTAGCTTATCACGGAAGAAGCGTCGCGTGTTGATCTTAACGAACGTCCTCACTGTATAGAGTGATCGTTTCATGCTATTACTACTGGCCATCGCGTAACTCCTTGCCTGTCAGATCAATAAATACATCCTCAAGATTAGCCTGCTCAACATGCTGCTTCTTTGAGAAACCGCGGTCGAGTAACTGTTTGATGAGGTTCTGCGGCGTATCGGTTGCAACAATCTTTCCGTTGTCCATCACGGCGATGCGATCACAGAGGATCTCCGCTTCGTCCATATAGTGGGTAGTCATGATAACACTAATCCCCTTGTCTCGGACTTTCTTAATCAAGTCCCAAAGGTGACGACGCGCCTGCGGATCCAATCCTGTCGTTGGTTCGTCCAAAAAGAACACTTTCGGACCATGCACTAATGCTGTTGTAATACTAAGGCGCTGCTTTTGGCCACCAGAGAGCGACTCCACGTAACTATTTGCTTTCTCTTCAAGCTCGACATCTCGCAAAAACTGCATTGCATCAACGTGCTCACCATATGCAGCGGCGAACATCTCGACTACTTCGATTAGCTTTGTTTTATCCTGGAATGCAGGTGACTGCGGCTGCACCCCAATAAGATACTTGATGCGCTGTGGATCTTCTTTAACATCAACGCCATCAATCAAAACCGTACCACTGTCGATAGGACGAAGCGTTTCCATCATTTCAAGCGTTGTTGTCTTACCGGCACCATTCGGCCCTAAAATACCGAATATCTCACCTTTTTTAACCGTAAAGCTGACACCGTCGACCGCTTGTTTGTCGCCGTATCGTTTCTTTAGGTCTCTTACTTCTACCATTGCTTTCATATCTATTTATTTTACATGATAAGATACTTACTGTCATTAGAGGAGTCCTATAAAATGAGCATGCCCCGCACCTGGAGTACGGGGCATGCTCATCGCTCAGCTACTGCGATGCTGCTTTGAGCGCTTCACGCGGTTATGATACCGGTGCTGGTCTGTCTCGAACACGACACCGTCTCCAGACCTGGCGGCGACTTGCCTGAAGACAGACCACTCGCCGCTTTCTAGGCGAACTGCGCCTAGAAGCATAGTGCACACTTTGCCCTGAACGGTGCAATTCACTACCGTCCAGATGTGGCTACCGGTTGGCTCAAGCGCGAGGTCGATTGCCTCTTCCACGATCCCGCCAGTGGCCACATACAGCCTCGTTCCTTTCGGCTGAGGTAGGAGGCGCGACCCTTGCGTCCTATACGCCTTAGGCTCGCCTGCATCCTGACTTGCCCATAGCTCCAAAAGCGCCGCTAGCCTATCCGGAGGCATGTCAATCGCCGGATTGGGACGCCTTTGGCGGGCGGCTACTCTACGGCTAGTTGTGTGAAGAGCAACCCGCGCCGCCGCTAGGACTTGTTCGACTTCAAGAGCCACTTCAATCTCCAGTTAACTCGCAGGTCCTGAACAATGACAAATTGCCATTGTAAAAGCCATAAAGTCGTATGTCAATGGACGGTATAAAAATAAAATACAGCCCTTAGGACTGTATTTTATAATTTTCATACTAGCTTAGCGCTGTTCGATGAACGTATGTGCACGACCAGATGCGCCACCACGGCCAGTACGACCGATACGGTGAACGTAGTCTTCGTAGGTTTGTGGAGTGTCGAAGTTAATGACGTGTGTCACGTTTGGAATATCGAGACCACGAGCTGCAACGTCTGTTGCCACCATTACACGAACACGCTCGTCCTTAAATTGCTTCAAGGCACGCTGACGCTGCGACTGGTTTTTATTACCATGGATAGCAACTGAGCTAATACCCATGTTATCCAGGTGATCACTTAGGCGCTGGACACCAAATTTGGTTTCACCAAACACAAGAACCTTCTCGTATTCTGGCTTACCAAGCATGTCGGTCAGTACCTCAAGCTTTTCATTCTTGTCACGAACTTCGATGACATCTTGTTCAACATGCTCCGCCGTTTCAGTTGTACGAACAGACACTGTTACAGGATCATTCAAAAAGTCATTCACTAAGACTGAAATTTCAGGAGTAATTGTAGCGCTAAAGAACAATGTCTGACGTTCCTTTGGCATTTCACTCACAATCTGCTTAATGTCAGGCAAAAAGCCCATATCAAGCATACGATCAGCTTCATCCAAAACAAGTGTTGTCATGTTTTTTAGTTGTAGTACACGGCGCTGCATAAGGTCTTTAAGACGACCAGGAGTACCAATAATAAAGTGAGGACGACGCTTAAGGTCACGGATTTGGCGATCAATGTTTACTCCACCCACAATAAGGGTTGAGTAAAGGTTAAGACCATGCGCAAATTCGCGAAATTGTTCGTCGATCTGCTGAGCAAGTTCGCGTGTCGGTGCGACAATAAGTACGCTTGGGCGTAGCATAATGCCACTTTGACGCTCAATAATTGGAAGTAGGAAGGCTGCTGTTTTACCAGTACCTGTGTTTGCAAGACCAATAACGTCTTTTCCGTCAATGATGTGAGGAATAGCCTGGTCTTGGATTGCACTTGGCAATACATAACCCTTTTTAGAGATGTTGTGAAACAGCTCAGCGCCGAATGGGAAATCAGCAAATTTATGAGTCGGCTCGTAAGTAACCTCATCAGCTTTTGTGACTGCCTTATTAATAAATTTTGATGGGTGGATGTACTTTTTAGCTGGACCACGGTTTCCACCGCGATGTCCACCGCCAAAGCTACGTCCTGCGCCTTGTGGGCGCCCTTGATTAGGGCGACCGCCGCGTCGTTGTTGAAATGCCATAAGAAATAACCCTTTCGTTATTCAATTTGATAGCTGTATGCAGTCAAAAGAGACGAGATGTCTCAGGAGAACAGCGAGATGATATTTCGGTGGCCGCCCACTAAGGGCCAGACTTTGAAAGAGGCTCGACATTCATCGAATGCAATTTTGTAATTGTAGCACAAATCAAACGAAAAAACAAGCTACTGCTTAATTTATCCATCATCCACCTCCATTATAAATTGACTTAACATAAATATTATGCTATAGTTATAAAGGCAATCCACCCCGACAAAGGAGACTCCGAGATGTACGGTTTTGGCCAGCCTGACCCGATGATGGAAGCCATGCAAGCTGCGATCCAGCCCGCCCAGGCGCGGCTCAAAGAGCTCGTAGCGACCGGCTTCGACACCAACGCAGCATTCGACATCACGTGGATGCGACAGCGAGAGGGTCAGCGCGTCCAGATCACCTCCCTGGGCACCCAGACGACCTACGTGGTCGTCCTTCTGCCCGACACCGGTGACGACAACCACATGCACTGTGCGCTGGTCGTAATCGGCGTAAACAACCTCCGCTCCGACCAGTACCGCAAGCTCACGATCGCCCGAGGCGATCGTGGCCAGATGGTCGTTCGCCCCGGATGGGTCTCTCCACGTCGCTAACCTAGGACGTGTGTTGCCTGCCACATTTCGTGGCGCGCGGATGGTATCTGCACTCATGGAGTCTACACGACACCTGAGCGCAGACCATCCGCCTGTCCCATAGTCCACAACATCGGTTATGGCTTATGGAATAGTTATTTTCACTTTTACTGAACGATGATCTGACCCGCCGTCTCTGCCTATGGTGGGGATTGTACACGTTACACCCTTCGATACAAGCACGTGGTCAATCTGCACAAAGCGTACGCTCGGCATAAATGGCATGCTGCGCATTTTTGGTGTTGTGGTTGCACGCAAGCGTGGATCAGCCTCTGTTAGACCAGCTTTTTGCAGTCGTCTCATGACCGTACCAGTTGCCATGCGTGATAATCTTGACAGCACATTGCGCAACTCACCAAACATCAGGTGGTTAATGATAAACCGCATAAACGAAGTTGTAAGCAGTCGCGGCCAACCCTTATGCCACATCGCGTTAAGGTCGCCAAGCATTATCACTGGCATGTCGCTCTTCTGAATAAATGGGATAATCTCATCCAGCTGCTGAAGACGACGCTCCTCGGTGAGATCGTCCAGATGTGTGGCAATGATACAAAGTTTCTTTTTCGTTTCAGGATCTTCGACAATAACCACGGGTAGATCACGCATATTACCCCAGCGCCGCGTCTCAGCACTCATAATCGGAATACGATAGAGCACTCGCATAAACGGGTAGCCCCATTTCGCCACATCTTTCTCATGCAAGGTATCGTGATACTGCACATCGTACCACTCGTACCCCATATTTTTTAGACGTTCACCGCTCTCTTTAAGTGGCTCGTTGAGGTATGCCTCCGGTAGCACGACAATATCCGCATTCAGTTTGGCAATTTCTTCCACAATCTGTTCGGGTGTTCCTCGTTTTTTGCCACCCTTATAACGAGTAAGTCGGCCTTCAATGTTCCACGACGCTATTTTTATTGCCATTGTTACATCTTTGATCGAATATCAGCGATCATATCGCGGATTTCTGCCGCCTTTTCAAACTCAAGATTAGCACTTGCTAGTTCCATTTGCCCTGTCAGATCTTTAATAAGTGTCTTGTATTCATCTTTTGGAATCTTTTTAAGATCCAGTCGCGGCGGTTTATCTTTATCCTTATCCGGGATAATTGCCCGGAGTCCTTCATCGATCTCTTTTGCGATACTAATAGGCTTTTGGTTATGTTCGGTATTATACGCCTCTTGGATAGTTCGGCGACGGTTCGTCTCGTCAATTGCTGCTTTCATTGAACGAGTGATCCTATCAGCATACATTAATACCGTACCGTTCTCGTGACGAGCTGCACGACCAATTGTTTGGATAAGCGCACTTTCACTACGCAAAAAGCCCTCTTTATCAGCATCCATAATTGCCACCATACTTACCTCAGGCAAATCCAGACCCTCACGCAGCAAGTTGATACCTACTAGTACGTCGTATATGCCGAGCCGAAGGTCGCGCAGGATATCGCCCCGCTCTAGAGTATCTACTTCACTGTGAATATAGGCTGTTTTAATACCGATCTCCTGGATATACGTTGAAAGATCCTCGGCCATGCGCTTCGTTAGTGTCGTTACTAGTACGCGCTGATTCTTTGCAATACGTTCATTAATTTCGGCGATCAGATCGTCAATCTGACCCTCGGTCGGGCGAACTTCAATCCGTGGGTCCAATAGACCAGTCGGGCGAATGATTTGTTGGGCCGGCTTCGGACTATGCGACAATTCATAGTCGCTTGGAGTTGCAGAAACGTAGATCGCCTTATTAATGTGGTGATCAAACTCAGTAAAGGTCAGTGGTCGATTATCGAGCGCGCTTGGCAAGCGAAAACCGTATTCAACCAACACTTCCTTTCGTGCACGATCACCATTATACATGCCGCGAACCTGCGGCAACGTCTGGTGACTCTCATCGACCAAAAGCAAAAAATCATCTGGAAAATAATCGAGTAGCGTTGCCGGCTGTTCGCCTGGTTCACGATTAGTAAGGTAACGTGAATAGTTCTCGATCCCCTTAACGAAGCCCGTTTCTTCAAGCATTTCAATATCATACTTAGTGCGTTGAGCAAGTCGTTGAGCCTCAAGCAGTTTATCGTGCTTTTCAAACCACTCCATACGCTCATCAAACTCTTTTCTAATACCCTCAATGGCATGTTCAACCTTTTGTTTTGGGGTCACATAGTGGCTGCTCGGGAAGATCGTGCAGAACGATGGTTCGTCCAAGATCTCTCCGGTTAGTGGGTCTATTTTTGTAATACGATCAATCTCATCACCGAAAAATTCAATCCGATAAGCTACGTCCTGTCCAGCCGGGAATACATCTACTACATCACCTTTAACTCTAAAGGTACCACGATGAAAATCAATATCATTTCGCTGATATTGAATGTCCGTTAAAAGCCGTACGAATTTATCTTGCTGTCGCCGCTCACCTTTAATCACCTTAATGGACATTTCGGCGTAATCATCAGGCGAACCAATGCCATAGATACAGCTGACACTCGCCACGATAATAACGTCGCGTCGTGTTAGCAATGCAGACGTTGCTGCATGGCGCAGGCGATCGATTTCGTCATTGATCTTGCTATCTTTTTCAATGTACGTATCGCTGCTCGAAATGTAGGCCTCTGGCTGGTAATAGTCAAAGTAACTTACAAAGTAGTGAACCTCATTCTCAGGGAAGAATGATTTGAATTCGCTATAAAGTTGTGCGGCCAGAGTTTTATTGTGCGCTAGAACAAGTGTTGGAACCTGTCGATTTTGAATGATATTCGCCATCGTAAAGGTTTTACCACTGCCAGTCACGCCAAGCAACGTTTGCTCGCGCTCGCCTTTTTCCAGACCTTCAATAAGCTGAGCGATCGCTGTTGGCTGATCTCCCGTTGGCTGATATTTTGTAACGAGTTGGAATTTTTGGTCCATCTCTCCTAGTATACTACTCTTTTCGTGCTGACTCGAGAGCCCTAACGGCCGCTTTATAATCATTTGAGTTCATAAGGTCTTGAATTGTTTGCATATGATCTGCGGCAGGTTTTGGCGTGACGGGAAGTTTAGGAAAATCAATCGTCGCCTGAATAGTTGGATGAATCATCGTTTGGCCATTCATCAATGTAGTCGATGCGATCCCAACATGGGCCACGTTACAGTGTGTCGCACCTATTGAAGCGTGCACATCACCACCGTCTGGAACGAGGCCAATCTTGTATTGATAACCGCCACCAGTATTGTCATAGAGCGCCTCAACAAGATAGAGCGGTGTAGCTACGAGCGACTTTACTGTCATGTTTTCTACATTGTAACTTGTAATCTGCAAACCATCCGTCGTATTGCAAGTCGTATCGACACTCGCCGCAGAAACAGCAAGGTTAACGCGTATAGTACCGCTAGGGTTCATTACTGCAATAGTACTCGATGACGCGTCTGTTTTAGGAATAACCTCCCATGTTTTTGGGTAATCTAACGCATAAATAGAGCTCCCATAAGCAACCCGCGATGTAACAGTTTCTGGTGTTTGTGCTGTAGTCGTTTGCTGAGTATTGTTCGAGGTCGGCTTAGTGATAAAGTTCTGGTAAAAAACGACGCCAAGCGTTGCCATCAATGCGATGAACAAGACAGCGATAATAATTATCGATACACTGGCTCCCCGTGCGTTTCTACTAGTTATCATATTATCCCTTCCCTACCCTATGGTAATCTTCGTCTCGATCAAGATCTTCAACCTCACCTTGCTGTAAAAAGTCTGCATATTTTACATCCAGGGCGGCAATAACCTTCTGTACGAGTGCCTGTGGATCAGAATCGAAAATCACATCTTTAGCGCCCGGCGCTTCAATGTGTTTCAAAAGTCGCGGAATGTAGTCGGCTAGGCCACCACTTCCAAGAAGAACACCACAAACTTTTCTGCTTTCAAGTGCCGTCGAGAACTCATGCAAGCTGCCCATTCGTCCACCAACAGTAATAATACCGTCACAGCTACGAACCAGATGTACATCACGGCCAACATATTCCATACTCGTAAAGTTGATGTAGTCGAATTCTTTTGTCGGAAGCCTATAGGTTGCAACATGCTCACGGAACGAGCTTGCCGGAGAGAAGCCGACCGAAACGCCCATAGAATCAGGGATACTCACAAAACCCCGGGCTGCATAATGTGGCAATCCAACCGTAGCGCCCGTAAGGAGAGTCTTACCTGATTTAGCAATCTCTTTTCCCAACTCATAGGCAAGCTCGTGCGATTTATGAACCGTATCACCACTTGCTGCGCCCGATACACAAATTTGATACTTCATTATTTCTTCTCCGTTTCTACATTCAGCTGTTCAGGCGCTACCATATCATTATCGAGTTGCTGCAAAATCTGTTTTTCGAGGTTGGGATAACTCATATACCGAATAAATATCTCGTTCCATAGACTCTCGCGCATATGATAAAAATAGCGATCCTCATAGGTCATATTATTAGCGTAACTCAGTGATGCATCGACAAAATTCGCCGAGACGGGTAGGCCATCAAAGGGTAGCGCAACGTAGTCAATCCCTCTCCAAAATTCCATTTTTGGATCTATTTGGTAAAGAAGGTCCTCGGCTTTGCGCCAATGAAGATCCTCGGGATGAACATGTGGTTCAAAATCCTCTTTGTGTGATTCGTCTTTCAATTTACCGTAGTACCGCTGAATCACACGCCAGTGAACGTATTGGCCAGCCATTTGACTCGCATTACCAGGATCAGCAATAAGTGTCGTCACGACTATCTCACCAAAGTCAGGCTGACGAGATTTGAGTTTAAAAAAGTTAGAATATAACTTAACCTCGTTTAAATAGTGCAAGAGAAGGGGCAATGTCTTAAGCGTTAAGCCCTTTGAATGCGTATCCCGAAGCGGGACAACAACAATAACACCCAGCTCCTTAGTGTGAGTAACGTTATGGAGTTTCTTTTGGGTAAAGCGCTCGGCGAGGTCAACGTATTTATTGTGATCCATCGCTAAAATACGAATATCACGTTCCTCATAGTCATCTACTGTGACGGTTTTGAGACACTCGTTATAGTCATTCAACCAATCGCTGCCCTCCGAAAACCTAAGTGCAGTGTATACTTCGTCAAAATCTTCACCTTGAAACAAAGCGTCTACTGTCTCATAGCCTAGTTTTGCCATAAGGTTTTTAGGTGGCATCTGTCGAAGAAACTCTTTAGCCTTCTCTCGTTTCATCACAAAAACACGGCGGTTAAAATCAACCTTATTTGCAGCATCTATAAGCAAAGGCACGAGCTGCTTTACATCGCTACTATCTGTTGCACCCACCAGTTTTGTTACACGCTCGTTGTCACTTGCAATACGCGCAAGGAGTGCCTGATAAAACTCCCGACCAGTCGTATTGGAAGGATCGAGTCCAAGTTTACGCATTCGATCATGCGCCTTCTCGAGGATGTTACCAATTAATTTGGCATCAGCACCAGGATGACCGCTTGCTTTCTCAAGCTGCTTTAATGCCATGGAAAAAACAGGTTCTTCAGCATCAAGCAGGTCACGTAAAAATTTTGCCATGTTTGTCTTCCGTTTATTTCTCTATACGAAGTATATCATGTTTACGCTTAGGTAATCTAGAACGGCTTCTCATGGAGTGGCATAGAATGGAGTTTTGCATTGGCATACAGGATGCCTGGTTTTGCTCCAATTTTTGTTACAACGGATGTAGAGTTAGCGCTTGCAAAAATAATCGAGTCAGCAAGTGATCTACCTACCGCCCACTGGCTCAAAAAACCTGAGCTAAATGCATCGCCCGCGCCAAGTCGGTCGACCACCTTAACATCTTCGTACATACCTGCTCGAACTATAGTTTTGGAGTCTGTCGCGACTACACCGTTAGGCCCGTCGGAGACGATCGCGACCGTGCAGTAGTGCGTTAAGTGACGAGCAAGTTCCTCAAGCGTCTCGCCTGAAACGAGCTCTTGAGCCTCTTCTTTATTAAGTGAAATAACCTCGACATCCTCAAGGAGTGCCTTCAACTTATGCGGTTCAGCAAGTTCAGCTCCTGATGGGTTCATCATTATCTTAACTCCAGCTTTAGTTGCGAGAGACACGATTTTCTCAAGAAGTTTCATGTTATTAACAGACGAAAGATAGAGCCAGTCCACCTTTGTGACCCCTTCAATGTTAAACGAACGAACGAACTTCTCAATATCGGTGCCCATATAGTTTAAAACCGTACGTTCACCAGTAGGCGCAAGAATAATTGTTGAATAGCTTGGCTGGTAATGTTGATCTTGGATTACTTCGGACGTATCAACATCATCTTCGTCAAGCGCACTTAAAATAGCCTGACTCGACGTATCCGTTCCGAGTACCCACATATACTTACTATGTAGTCCCTGCCTTGCAAAAGTCACGGCGGCGTTTGTAGCGTTTCCACCAGTTGAAAAATAGATATGATCAACATGTAACTTTTTACCAAGTGGCAACTGCTCATATTGTACGCCTTTATGAAGATATGGCTGAAAATCTTTAGTGCTCGTAAGAAATACGTCTTGCGACGCCTTACCGATGGCAAGAATGACTGGTTTCTTGTCGCTCATAGTCAGGGTTAGCGAATCGCCCTTTTAGCGCTACCGAATGCATGGATTTTATCTTCTACGACGGCTTGAACGGCATCGTAAACCTGAGGCATGAGTTTAACTATCGCGTATTCATCGGGATTTTCTGAAAGAACTCTTTCAAGCGTTTTGCGGAACGTATAGCGCATATCACTATTGATGTTAATTTTGCTCACACCTATTTTTGCTGCATCTTCAAAGTAATGAAGTGGGGTACCGCTACCACCATGCAGACTTATTTGACAATCAATAACATCGCGAATTTCTTGAAGTAACTCCAAATCAAGTTTTTTAGGAACAGAATATAAACCATGTAAGTTACCAATTTGAACGGCAAGCGTATCAATACCTGTTTGCGTAACAAAACTTGCTGCCTCTTTTGGTGTTGTATTATATTTCTTTACCTCTTCATAGTCGATAGCCTCTTTGTGAAGATTAGAGGAGCCCATAAAGTATCGCTCTTCAGCCTCTACAAGTGCACCTGTAAATTTAGCATACTCTACCACTTCCTTTGTCTTGGCGATAATTTCGTCAAGTGGAGCATCGTGATTCGCTTGTGATATGTCTATGTGAATAAATTCATACCCAGCATCAATCGCACGTTTGCAGGCATCAACCGTTGGGCTATGGTCAAGATTGATATACATCTCAACACCATACTCATCACGATAGTTATCAACGAGGTCGCGAATGTTTTCAATTCCCATCGCTTCTACCTCGCCATGGCTAACTTCAACGAGTACTGGCGACTGTAATTTTTGCGCAGCCTTTGAAACAGCGATCAGTGTCTCTTGGTTATCAATATTAAACGCACCGACGGCAAATTTTTGTCTTCGCGATCGCTGCATTAAATGACGCGCTCGCACCGTGTTGTCGCGAATTTGCTTAATTGTTAGTCCCATAACCCTCCTTAAAATCCCTGATGATACCGTGGCATAGCATCAGTAAAGTCTTTAACATCAAGTGCAACAGAGTGGCTGTCTAGCCCGAAGTAGGCCATCAGTTCTTCAGGATTACCACTCTCACCAAATCTATCCTTCATACCAATACGAAGCAGTGGGGTTGGCAGATTTTCAGTGAGTAGTTCTGCAATAGCCCCACCGAAGCCGCCAGCTGCCTGCGCCTCTTCACCAGATACAACTCGACCGGTCTTTTTAACGCTCGCAAGAATAGTCTCCGTATCGAGCGGCTTAATAGTTGGCACATGGACGACCTCCGCCTGTATACCTAGCTCCTCGAGTTCCGTTGCTGCTACGAGGAGTTGATATGTCATCGTACCAGTACCGAGTAACGTGACATCTCGACCCTCACGAAGTACGTAGGCTTTACCAATTTCAAATGGAGATTCTTCGGTACTAAAAATTGGAGTGCCTTCGCGAGCAAGACGCATGTAGGTTGGTTTGCCATTTTCCGCAATAGCTTTCGTTGCTTTTTCAGCTTCGATACTATCTCCTGGCGCGATAACAACCATATTAGGAAGCACACGCATAAGTGCAATGTCCTCAAGCATTTGATGTGTTGCGCCATCCGGACCAACACTTACGCCAGCGTGCGAGCCGATAATTTTGACTGGTTGCTGATTAAGCGCAATTGTTGTGCGAATCTGTTCCCAGTTACGACCCGGGCTAAATGCTGCATAGCTGCTCGTAAAAGGGATCTTGCCAGCACGCGCCATACCACTTGCAAGGGTCACAAGGTTCTGCTCAGCAATACCTACTTGTACAAAGCGATTGGGAAAAGCGTCACGAAATAGTGACATTTTGGTACTATCTGTAAGATCTGCACATAGCGCAACAATTTTATCGTTTGCCTCACCTGCTGCTTTCAGGCCACGGCCAAAACCTGCACGGATCGGCTCCTTCTTGACATTGTCATTATAGAGGTCAGGGTTAAGTGGGTACATTATTCTATATCTCCTGAGGTGATCTTGCCGTCAAGTGTCCGCAACTTCGTGAGCGCTTCTTTAGCTTGCTCACTGTTGGGTGGCACGCCGTGCCATTTATAGTCGTATTCCATAAAATCGACTCCTCTACCTGGAACGGTATGCATAATAATGACGCTCGGACGGTTAGTAATCGCACGAGCCATACTAGCAGCCTCGATAACACTCTCGATGTTATTGCCATCAATCTCCTGCACGTGCCAACCAAAGCTCTCCCACTTACCACGGAGATCTTCAAGTGGCATGACATTCTCGGTCGAACCATCAATTTGAATATTGTTACGATCAACAAATGTAATCAGCTGACTTAGCTTATATTTGCCCGCAAACATAGCAGCTTCCCAAATATTACCCTCATCGAGCTCACCGTCACCGGTGATAACATATACGAAACGATGACGAGCATCTTCAAAATATTGTAATGAGTACGCGTAACCTGCCGCCTGACTTAAACCACACCCTAGCGGCCCACTTGTATTCTCGAGACCTGGTAGTTTTGTACGTTCAGGGTGACCTTGTAGGCGACTACCGAGCTTTCGAAGTGTTAGTAGTTCCTCTTTAGGGAAATAGCCCCGCTCTGCCATGACTGCATACTGTACTGGCACAGTATGGCCGTTACTAAGGAAAAATACATCACGCTCAGGCCAGTCAGGACGTGCTGGATCAATATTCATGATATTAAAATATAGAGCCGTTACTGCATCGGCGAGATCAAGCGGACCGGCGCTATGGCCGCTACCTGCTGCTTCAAGCATGCTAATAATGTCCTTACGGACTTCATTTGCTTTATGCTCCAGTTGCGTTATCGTCAGTCTAACACTCACCTGCCCCGAGCCCTCCTTAGGCGCTTATGCTTTACCTATACTTTAGCATGTTTTTCATGCGGAGAGAATGCGCTAAATCACACTATGTTTATTGATCTCATTCACCATACCCGTATAGGCAGCCTGAGGATCGGCTGCTTTTGCAAGCGCGCCACCAACGTTAAGAACGTCGACGCCACCTTGAGCTAAGCTATAAGCATTCTCCACATTAACGCCACCATCCCAGCCTATCTCGACATCCTGACGAATCATCCGGATAAGGCGAACTTTCTCGAGTTGCATCAAACTCGCCGTGCCACCATATTTGCCCAGTTCACCGCTAAAAATCATAACGTGGTCGGCTGCTTGAATAGCATTTGCAACTTTAGCTGGCACGGTGGATCGCAGTAACGCCACGCCGGCCTTAATACCAAATTGTTTAATATGCTGCAGTACCGGTACAATATCTTCTGTTACTTCTGCATGAAAAATAATCATATGAGGTTTGAGACTGATGAGAGTCTCGAGATGTTCGCTCGGCCTAGCAACCATGGCGTGAATATCAACTATCCATTCCTGTGGCCACCATACCTGCGCAGCGCCAATAGTAAATGTCGGTGCAAACTCACCATCACTAATATCAATATGAACTCTTTGCGCAAATGGGTGAATACGCTCTACCATCTCTTTATAAGAATCGGCTGTTTCAGCAAGTAGCGCCGGGGCAATAACACTCATAACTACAGCTCATCAATCTGCGCATTACGACGCCTAAACCTGGCGGCATTTGCAAATGGCGTATCAACCCAGGTGTCTATGATATCTTTCCATTCGCCCTCGTGATTTTTAAGAACACGCGACGGAAGACATAGCACGTTACTATCGTTGTCATTACGAGTCATACGTGCCTCATAAGCGTCCCAAATGACACTAGCTCGAATTCCCTTAAAACGATTCGCCGCCATACACATTCCCTGGCCACCACCACAAAGTAAAATTGCACGTGGGTCTTTGTCGTCACTGCCAAGCACCTTTAATGCAGCAAGTTGTGCAAATTCCGGAAAATCGTCATCTGGCGAAAGCTCTTTATCTCCGACATCTTCAACATCAAAACCACGTTTCACGAGATAGGCAAAAACTTGCTCTTTCATAGCAAAGCCTTGATGATCTGCACCCAGGAAAATCTTCATATCTTAAGTATAAGCATTTTTATGTCAAAACAAAAGCACCCCAATATAATTTAGGGGTGCTTTGTCGCTATCTCGCGTTTCTATTACTTCTTGCCGAACGCTCCATGTCCCGCATGAAAAAGACCAATGAGTAACACTCCAACCGCTATCGCCACAAGTGCGACATGAGGGTGTTGATATGTCCGTGAGAAATGAGCTAGAAGAGCTGCAATCACCAGGCTAGTCCACCCAGCAATAAGATTAGGGATCGGTCCATTACCAAACATCATCGGATACGTCTGCTTCGTAATACCCCTAACGAAGTGCGGAACGCCGTTACCAGCAAATATTCCAGCTAGGAGACCAAGTACTAAAGTTTGCCACATATAACTTTCCTATTTGATTATTTATGAAGCAGACTAGCTCTGCTGAAGCGCACGTCCAACATCCGCTGTTAATTCTACAAGGCGGTTGCTATAACCCCATTCGTTGTCATACCATGCGACAACCTTTACAAGGTTGCCACCAACAACGTTTGTTAATGGTAAGTCTACAATCGCACTATGGCTGTTACCTTTAAAATCGCTACTGACGAGAGGCTCTTCAGTAACCGACAGAATCCCTTGGTAGAATGGCTCGTCAGCGGCTTTTTTAAAGGCAGCAATAACCTCATCCATCGTAACATCGCGTTTTGTCACTACGACAAAATCGCTAAGGCTTACAACTGGGGTTGGTACGCGAATGCTCAAGCCACCAAACACACCAGCGATTGCAGGAAGAGCCTGTCCAGCAGCAATACTCGCACCCGTACTCGTTGGTACAATGTTTTCTGCCGCAGCACGTGCGCGACGCAAATCTTTATGTGGCGAATCTTGTAGTCGCTGGTCAGCCGTGTAGCTGTGGATGGTTGTCATCATAGCTTTTTCGATACCGAAGTTACTCTCAAGCACTGCCATAACTGGTGTAATACAGTTGGTCGTACAACTTGCATTATTTAGTACGTCGCTTGTACCTTCTTTTCCAATTAGTTCTTCGTTAACACCAAGAACAATAGTGTCCGAACCTTCACCCTTAGCCGGAGCACTAATAATCACTCGTTTAGCACCAGCCTGATCAATATGTGCGCGCGCCTTAGCAGGTTCAACAAAAAAACCCGTACTTTCAATGACTACGTCGACCTTAAGATCATGCCATGGCAGTTGCGCTGGATCCTTTTGAGCTAACACCTTAATGTGTTTGCCATCCACAACGATACCGTCATCATCATAACTCACTTCGTGCTGATAGTTACCATACGAAGAATCGTGTTTTAATAGGTGTGCCAAGGTTTTTGTATCTGTTAAATCATTAATAGCTACAATTGTCAGATCGCTCCTTTCAAAAGCGATCTTGAAGGCATTGCGACCAATACGACCAAAGCCGTTAATCGCGAGGTTTACTTGACTCATACAACTTACTCCCTTTATCTTTTAAAAGCATTAGCATTTCACTATCAATTATATATTGATTTTCACATCTCTCAATAGAGTTATGAAAATGCCTCTATAAAAAATTTCATATAACGACCACCTCTCCTCTCAACAGAGTATATTTTTTATTTCCACTAGTGTTATACTAGCAATACATGAAAAAACACCATGTGCTCGATCAAGCTAAGCTTCACTACGAGGAAGATCAAATCCTTGAGCTTGATCATGCGATCGACTTTGCAACAAAAGCACACGAAGGTCAAAAACGTAAAAGTGGCGAGCCGTATGTATCTCATCCACTTGCCGTGGCGGCCACACTTATTGATTGGGGCATGGATATTGACACAGTACTTGCCGGCGTCTTGCATGATACCGTAGAGGATACGGATGCCACGCTCGATAACATCGAAAACCTATTTGGACGAGACGTTGCATTTTTAGTCGACGGAGTTACTAAGGTTTCTCAAGCCCGAGCCGGTATGCGCAACCTTGAAAGCTATCTGCCGCAAACCAAGGATAACCTCTCAAAGCTGCTCATTGCCGTCGGTCAGGACGTACGCGTCATTATCATTAAACTTGCCGACCGTCTTCATAACCTCTCTACTCTGCAGTACATGCCGCCTGAAAAGCAAGTAAAAATCGCCCGTGAAAGTCTTGAGGTTTTTGCACCCATGGCCGACCGTCTCGGTATGGGTCGTGTTCGAATGGAAATTGAAGAGCTCGCCTTTAGTTATCTCGACCCCAAGGAATACCACCGACTCGGTAATCTCATGAAGAAGCGACTTGGGAAAAGCACGCGTAAACTTGGTGCCGTTCGTCAAGAGGTGGAAGTTGAACTTAAAAAACATAACATCGAGTTTGAAGTTAATGGCCGTGTTAAAAGCATCTATAGTCTTCATAAAAAACTACAAAAAGTTGGCGATAACATCGACGACATCTACGACCTTATGGCACTACGCGTAGTCGTAAAGAATAAAGAAGATTGCTACAAAGTACTCGGCATTCTTCATTCGATGTATCAACCAATGATTTCGCGTATTAAAGATTATATTGCCGTGCCAAAACCAAACGGCTATCAAAGTCTTCATACAACAGTTATCACGCCGAGTAAGCAAATAGTGGAATTTCAGATTAGGACCTACGAGATGCACGATTACGCAGAACGCGGTCTTGCGGCTAGTTTCCATTATCACGAGCGTAAAAACTCTAAAGACTATGTTAAGAAACGTACAGTCTCAAACCTACCCGCACAACTGCAATGGATAACTCAGCTTCAAGAAATCGCCTCTCGTCTACGTTCAGGCGATGACATATCCGAAGACCAGCTTAATGTCGATCTTTTTGGAGATCGTATTTTTGTTTACTCGCCTAAGGGAGACATTTATAACCTACCCTATGGCGCCCTACCACTCGACTTCGCCTTTATGGTACATAGTGACATTGGTAAGCATGCTTATAGTTTTAAGGTGAACGGTAACATTCATCCGTTTGACAAGCCTCTTCAGAATGGTGATGTGGTCGAAGTCGTAACGCGCAAATTATCACATCCTCGACAGGCATGGCTCGATCTTGTAAAAACCAATCATGCACGCGAAAAGCTACGGGCTCAACTCAAGAAACTTGAGCTTATCGAAACGATCAGCGACGCTGCCAATGTCATTAAACAAAAAGCACTCCGTAAACGTAACAAGTAAAAATAACCCGCTTAAAACCGCGGGTTATTTTTACTCAGAAGAAGTACTATCGATTATTCCAACGCTCAATAGACTCTGCGATAACTCGCTTTGCCTCTTCACTATCATCCCAACTCTTTACAGTAGTCGTACCAGGCTTCTTAAGATCTTTATAGTGATTAAAGTGGAACTCAATCTGCTTAATAAGTTGTTGTGGCAAATCACTTAGTGCATTGACCGCATTACCAGTATTACGATCATCGGCAGGTACTGCAACGATCTTGTCGTCTACTTCGCCGTCGTCTTCAAACTTCATAACACCAATAATTTTTGCTTCCAAAAAGATACCTGTTGGAAGTGGTGCGTCTGTCACCAGTAGAACATCTAGTTCATCACCATCTTCATCAAGTGTTTGTGGAATAAATCCGTAGTTTGTTGGTTTTGCGAAAACTGAAGGCTCCACACGATCAAGTTGCATCACAGCAAGATCGCGGTTCCATTCAATTTTGTGCATACTGCCAGCAGGAATTTCGATAACAACATTGATCGTACCGTCACTTACATTGCCGGGCGTGAGAATTTTATTAAAATCAGCCATAGGTCTCCTTTGCTTAACTGTCCCTATTGTAACAAATTTGTTATACTTGAAAACAATTATGTTAGTGATTGGACACCGGGGGGCCGCCGGCTTAGCGCCCGAGAACAGCCTTAAGGCTATGCGTGCCGGTATTAAAGCCGGTGCAGACATGCTTGAATTCGACATTCGTTTGACAAAAGACAAGATTCCCGTCTTAAGTCATGATTTCCATACACTTCGCACTCACCACGACGCCTCAATTATTGGTCGCCACACCTTAAAAGAACTTGAAGAAAAAATAAAAGATAATCCTATCGTGCCGCTCACTAGAGTATTAGATGATTTTTTTGGTGTCATTGTATTAAACATCGAAATTAAAGGTAGGGGCGCTGGTAAGATTGTTGCCGAACTGATCAAAAACCGTTACATAAAAAAACAGGAACAGTGGGATAATATTATTCTCTCATCGTTCAAAGGTTCCGAGCTCTCCAGCATTAGATCGGTTAGTAAAAATGCAAATCTAGGTCTCTTACATAGTGAAAATCCATTTATTTTCATTGCCTATCATAGAAAACTCCAGCTTACAGCAGTTGGCTTTCATCGCCTCTATATTAATCGGTTTGCGCTCGAAATCGCAAAACGCGCGGGGATCTTTACTTACGCATATACGGTCAACCGACCACATACCGCGTTAAAACTTGCGGAACAAGGCCTAGACGCTGTCGTTACTGATCGTCCAGACATTATCCTCTCTGAAATAAAAAAATACGCCGACTAGTTGCCGGCGTATTTTGCTACTTATTCTTATGTTTAAAATCGTCTAGATACTCTCGAATCGAGAGCGCAGCCGTAGCACCCTCACCAACTGCACTCGCTACCTGCATAGTCGCACCACTCCGTACATCACCGCTGGCATAAATACCGCGAATGTTCGTAGAAAGGTGTTGATCAGTTTTAACGAGCCCCTGTGCATCAAGCTCGATGCCACTACCAGCTAAGAACTGAGTGTTAGGTTTAAGCCCAACAAATACAAAAACACCATCACAGTCAAATGTAACCGATTGACCGTCTTTTGTGGCTTTAACTCCAACAACTCTTTTATCAACTGCGACAATTTCGTCTACAGCGGTTTGCAGATGAACGGTTACCTTACCATTATCAACGTATTCTTGCATTTGCTGCTGCAAAATTTCACTTGCCTTTACTGTACTGCGAACAAGCAAATCAATGTGAGAAGCAAACCGAGTCAAAAAGAGTGCTTCTTGATACCCTGAGTTACCGCCGCCCACTACAACAAGTCGTTTGTCGCGATAAAACGCTCCATCACATGTTGCACAGTAGTGAACGCCACGGCCATAATATTCCTTCTCACCCGGAACGCCAATTTTATTATAGTCACTACCCGTTGCAATAAGCACGGCGCGTGCTTTGACTTCTTGATCATCCACGATAACAACTTTTATGTCGCCCTCATCCCGAATAGAAGATACATCACCATATTCAATATGCGCACCAAAGCGTTCAGCTTGTTTTTCAAGTCGCTCCGCTAACTCTAAACCAGGAACTCCATCGGGAAATCCAGGGTAGTTGTCTACTTGGTCGGTTATTGCTGCAAGGCCACCAATGACGCTTTTTTCGTATAATACGGTATCAATTGCTTCACGAGTCGTGTAGACGGCAGCCGCTAAAGCACTTGGACCGGCGCCAATCATTACAACATCTCGAACTGTATCTTCCATTTTGTTTTCCTATTATATTTACTATATTAAGTATAGCATTAATTACTATTTGAACTTGCGTTTGTTGGAGTTGATGACGCACCAGTACTGTTATAGTAGTCAATCAATTCTTGTGGAACCGCAGGCTGCGCAATTACATCAGGAGTTGGGATGACCATAATAATAAACTTGAGTGGTGAGTTTGGTGGAATTTTATCCCCGCTGCCTTTGGCGCCATAACCTTGATCAGCTGGAATAGTAAGTTCACGTACACCACCAACTTTCATACCGTCGACACTGTTAGTCCATCCAGTGATAACACCACCTGGTGCAGCACTAATAGGAGCCTTCAGCTTACCACTGTCTATCGAACTATCAAAAATATTGCCATCCGGCGTCCAGCCAATGTAATATGCGGTAAAGGTCGAGGTCTTCGTAAGAGCAGCGCCCGTCCCCACCTTCAAGTCGTTTGTCTGAAGTGACTTTACACTGCCAGTATCAAACTTACCCACTTGACTCGAGTAGCTGTTGAAATCGCTATAATATTGAGTCGACAGTTGATCAGCCTGAGAGCTGACTTTGGTCTGATATGCCTGATAATCTTTTTGATATTGAGCCGATAATTGTTGTACGCGAGCTTGATCAACCTTACTGTTCTTGCTTGCTAAAATCATAACAGCAAATGAGCCTATCGTACCGATAATCATAACAATCGCAATAACCCAAATACCAATGCGCTGACTTTTTGGTGTCGCCATCTTGAAATATTCCCTCACTATTTTTGCTCGTTACAGTATAGCAGATTGAGACGATTATTTCGACGGTTCGTCTGGAGCGGAAGGTGTAAAGTAGTCGTCCTCCATAACAGTAGATGCCCGCCATACACCAAGAGCCTGACCAATAGGTAGTACATCTGAGTACCCAACAAAATCAGCTGCTCGTCTAAGAAGTGCGCCTATCCAGCCGTATAACCGCAGTTTATGCCACTCGAAAGCCGACCAGCGATCACCCACAGGTACGATAAGGATAGGTTCGACCGCACGATACTCCCACGGCCGCATACCTCGTTGCTCGCGTTTAATGTTAGCGGCAACAAATTTTGCATCATGAAGCGCCGTTTGTGCAAGCCCTGTATAAAGTGTTGCTGCGTTATCGCCAATCACGTACACGTCATCAGCTGCTCGCATGTACTGATCAACCGCAACTCTTCCCCCGTGCGGTGCAAACTTGAATTGATCCTTATTGGCCGCATAGAATGGATTGTTCATAACGCCCGAGGTCCAAATAACCGTATGACTCTTGATTGGCTTACCACTTACCATAATCTCATCTGCAGTCTCTGACTGAACCGCCTTACCAAGCTGAATTTTGACGCCAAGTTTTTTAAGACGCTTTTCGACGCGCGCACTCACGTGCTCGTTCATTTTTGGCAGTACACGAGGTGCTGCTTCGATCAAGTGAATCCGAATCTTGCTATCACTGACACCGTAATGATCACATAGCTGCCGCAAATACGAGCCAAGAGCTGCTGCAAGTTCAACGCCAGTAGGACCCGCACCCACTACCACATAATGCTTATCAACCTCATGCTTTTCAGCAATCGCACAGTAGAGGTGATGTTTTAGAGCCTTAATCTCAGCCTCGGACTTTATACCATATGCATAGGTCTCGAGTCCCTCAATATTGAAATATGTCGTAACAGATCCGAGTGCGAGGATACAACGCTCATACGGATAGACCATCCCAGCTTTTCCGGTCAATTCTTTCTTAATCGTATCAATCTTTTCGACTGTATCGAGCACCACCCGAATATTGCTCTTACCTGCGAAAATTTCACCTAATGGAACCCACGATTCTAAGTGACTGTGACCCGTCGCAGAACTGTACAATGCGGGGTAGTATTGAAAGTCTGGCTTATCACTGATGAGTGTAATGTGATTTTTGCGGTTCTTTGCAAGCTCGAGCGCTGCTTTGATTCCACCAAATCCGCCGCCAACTATCGTAATTTTCATAGGTTTTCTCTTTCTGTATTATGGTGAAACGTTTTCTTTATCATACCGTCTTGACCTCTTAAGATCAAGATCACGCTTATGGCAAAAGACTATTCAACGAAATCATTGCACAGAAGACCAACAAAATGATCAATGAGAACCGAAACATATGCCTTGCCCAAGTATCACTGTCTTTGGCGTGCAAGCCCTGTGAAGCAATCCAAAGCCAATAAGCGCCCAGGAGCGCCATCACTACAAAATAACTATAACCCGCAAAACCATAGACCGTTAGTAAAAGTGTCACGACAACAAATGCTAGTGTATACGCAAAAATTTGGACACGCGTTGTTTTTACACCCTTAACTACAGATATGACAGGAACGCCGGCTGCCTTGTATTCTTTTTGTCGGTAAATGGCAATGGAATAAAACTCCGGCATCTGCCATAAAAATAAGATAGCAAATACAATAATTGCCCCAATATCAATACGTCCGGCCACCGCCACATAGCCAGCCAGAATTGGAACCGCACCCGATATACTACCCACAAGTGTGCCATGTATGGATAATCTTTTTGAAAGCATTCCATAAAATATGACGTAATCTATATAGCCTATAAGCCCCACAGCTACTACTAACCAATTCGTCCATAGGACAAGCACAAACAGCCCGACTATACCAAGAATGATCGACAAAATGACCGCATCACGTCCTTTAACTTTTCCGGCAACTATTGCCCTCGTTTTCGTACGCTCCATCTTGCTATCAATATCCTGGTCAAGGAAGTTATTAAGTACACACGCCGAAGCGATCATCAGAGTCGAACCCACACAGAGCGCTATAAATAGCCAAATAACGACGTGGCCATGGCTCGCGAGTAAAAACCCGGCTGCCGCCGTTATCGCGTTGCCGTACAGAACCCCCGGTTTCGTAAGCGAATAGTAATCTTTAAACGTAGCCATCGACTAAAATCCCGCTTTACTTTGCGCCTGCATATAACTATTCATTTGATCTGGAGACATCATATTGTAATTGAGGTTATACATAATCCATAACGAACCAGCTACTAGAATAACAAGGATCATCAACATAAATAGAAACGCGGCAAGATTCCACTTGGCCTCTTTTCCACGACCCAGATGAAGGAAAAACACCAATTGAACAATAAGCTGCGTAATGGCAAGCGTTACGATGATTGCAATCAAACCTACTCCACCTACATAGTGGTTAACAACAAACTCATAAGCCGAAAATGTAAGCAATACCGACAGGATAAAGCCAGCAATGTACGGCCACATTGAAAGAGTTTTTGATTTTTCCATATTACGCGACCCCCATTAAGTACACGATAGTAAAAATGAATATCCATATAATATCCAAAAAGTGCCAAAACAGCGCAAATAGAGTCAACCGCCTCAGCACACCGTCGGTAAATCCGCGTTTCATCACCTGAAAAATCATCACGGCAATCCATAATAAACCAACACTAATATGTAAACCGTGTGTGCCCACTAAGGTAAAGAATGCAGACAAAAATGCACTCGCTTGCCAACTATGGCCCGCTGCCACAAGGTTACTAAATTCACTCAACTCCATTGTCAAAAAGCCGGCACCAAACACAAATGTTAGCGTCAAAAAAACCAGCGCCGCCTGCTTGTAATTAATTTTAGCCATGACGACAGCTAATCCGCAGGTAAAGCTGCTAGTGAGCAGCAAGATCGTCTCAACAAATACCGCCGGCATATTAAATACATCGTGACCAGATGGACCACCATACGTACTACCCCGTAGGATGACATAGGTCGCAAATAGACTGGCAAACAACACACAATCAGTCATAAGGTAGATCCAAAAACCAAGAGATTTGGTAAGATTCTGCTCGTTATTCATACTTTTTTCTGCCTGATTGCTCATAACAAGTTCACTCATACAAGTTGTCCTTTCTGGTGGTGTGGCGCATCCAAACTCTTCATTTCAGCTGCGGTAATAACATACTCAGTATCGTCGTCACTAGCACGAAGAACAACGGTCACGGCAACACCAATAACCGCTATGGCAGCAAGCCACCATACATGCCAAATAAGACCAAAACCACCGAGGAATGCTGAACCAGCAATTATTATGCCAAGCCCACTATTCTTAGGTAGCCATACATCTTTATAAACGGGTGCCTTTGGCATATGTCCTAACTTTCGAGCTTCCTTCATTTCCCAAAATGGATCGCGCTCCGCAACGGTAGGTATAACGGCAAAATTATAGGCTGGTGCAGGGGATGGAACCGACCACTCTAGTGTACGACCGTCCCATGGATCGCCTGTCGTATCAATGTTCTTCTTGCGCTGCCAGATGCTTACACCAAGCTGCAGTAGCTGTAGTCCAATACCAAGTGCAATAATGAGCGTTCCGACACCCGCTATAATGAACAGCGCTTGCCAACCCTGCCCATCATAATGATCCAGCCGCCTGGTTGCACCCATAAGGCCAAGAATATATAACGGTGTAAACGCAACAAAAAAACCTACAATCCAACAGTATGCCGCGTATTTTCCGAGTCGTTCATTAAGTCTAAACCCAAAGATTTTAGGAAACCAGTACGTCAAGCCTGCGAAATATCCAAATACTACGCCACCAATAATGACGTTATGGAAGTGTGCAACAAGAAACAAGCTGTTGTGAACCTGAAAGTCGATTGCTGGCACGGCCATAAGAACGCCGCTCACCCCACCTATCGTGAAGGTTACGACAAAGTTCATAAACCAACGCATAGGCGTAGCGAAATTGATTTTTCCTTGGTACATCGTAAAGATCCAGTTGAATACCTTGACCCCTGTCGGAATGGCAATGATCATCGTCATAATGCCGAAGAAAGCGTTTACATCCCCCCCGGCGCCCATGGTAAAGAAGTGATGCAGCCACACTAAGAAAGACAAGAATGTAATACCGAATAGCGCCACGACCATCGTTTTATAGCCAAACAATCGTTTACGAGAAAAAGTTGCTACAATCTCAGAGAAAATACCAAATGCCGGCAAAATAAGTATGTACACTTCTGGATGGCCCCATGCCCAGATGAGGTTAATATACATCATCGGGTTACCACCAAAGCTGGATGTGAAGAAGTGCATACCCATCAGTCTATCGAGCCCGAGCATACCAAGCGTTGCGGTCAAAATTGGAAAGGCAAAAATCACTAATAATGTCATCGTCAAAACGCTCCATGCAAAGATCGGCATTTTCATAAGCGTCATGCCTGGTGCACGTTTTTTAAGTATAGTAACTAAAAAGTTAATACCCGACAGCAAGCTACCTATACCTGCAATCTGGAGTGACCATATCCAGTAGTCAACACCAGGTCCGGGATTATACGCGAGTTCCGTAAGTGGAGGGTAGCCGAGCCAGCCTCCTGGTGAAAAGCCGCCCATCACAAGCGAAGCATTTATCAAAATCATGCCGGCCGCAAATAGCCAGAAACTTACCGAGTTGAGAAATGGAAAGGCAACATCGCGTGCGCCAAGCAACAGCGGCAAAACAAGGTTGATAATACCAAACATCAGTCCCATCGCAACAAAGAAAATCATAATGGTACCGTGTGCTGAAAACACTTGTTGAAACGTGTCCGAGCTAACAATGCCATGGGCGTTTCCGCTCGCCAGTGCCTGCTGTGCACGAATCATTAACGCGTCCGAAAAACCTCGAAGCAACATAAGAATGGCGACGATAATATACATGACACCGATCTTCTTTGCGTCAAGCGTCGTAATCCAATTTTTCCATAGCCATGTCCATTTCTTAAAATAAAACATTGCCGCTACCGCCAAAATACCAAGTACAACAACCCCCACAGCCCCACCCTGGGTAACAGGCTCCGTAGGCAGTGCGCTCCAATTAAGTCGTCCCAATAAAAAACTACCTATCGTACTGATCATTTTACATTCCTTCCATATTCATTTGCGGCCCGCTCTGCGTATTGGTCTTTTTTGTCGGTCGTTGTAGATACTGAGCAACAATTTCGGCATAAAGGTTCGAATCAGCAAGGTCATAGCTTGTTGGCTGCGCCACCACACCAGGCTGTGCTAAGCTTTTATATTCACTCCAAGCGAACGTTGAGCCTTGTTGCGCCCGTGTTGTCCAGGTATCAAAATCACCACGGCTTACCGCACGCGCGATAAATTTCATGTCAGCGAAATGTGTACCGCTTATATTAGATGACGAGCCTGGGTAGTCACCCGTTGTATCTGCCATTAAATGTAACTGCGACGACATACCGCTCATAGCGTAAACCTGTGAGCCTAGGTTTGGAATCCAAAAGGCATTCATTGGAGCATCGGAGGTAATTTGAAAATTAATTGGCGTTTTTTCAGGAATTTCAAGAAGGTTGACGCTCGCTATATGCTGGTCAGGGTAGATAAAGAGCCATTTCCACTGCAAAGCAACCACTTGCACGGTAATAGGCTTAATATCCGAGCTCAATGGCTTATACGGATCAAGTTGGTGGCTCGTCTGCCACGTCACAATACAAAGAATCAGGATAATGACACAAGGAATTCCCCACCAGACTGTCTCGAACAAACGACTGCCATCCCAATTGGGTCTATACGTGGTTTTTTTGGTATTTTTTTCGCGGTATTTCCAAGCTATCATCCCTAAGAGAGTGAAGACTGGAATAACTACAACTAAACTTAAGATGACCGTAAAAATGATCAGTCCCCTCTCCTGATTAGCGATAGTTCCCTGTGGATTTAATACAGCCACATTGACATTTTTAAAATACGACCAAGCAGCCATAATGATTGTCACAACTAAGAGGGTTACGATTGTTATCTTAAAAACAAGTCTTCTACGCACAATATACCTTAAACATAAACGTTATGTCCCCATCATACACGTTCTTTATGGATGTGCGCAATTACATTTGATGTGATCTAGATCACGGTTGCGCTAGTAGCAGCGACGACTTGCCTTGTGACTATGTCCATAACTGAAGCGACCTCTTCGCCCGTAAGTGTCTTCTCGTGAGAGGTTAGACCGAGTCGAATGGTGATATTCTTTTTCGTCGAGCCTTCTGCCTGGTAAATATCGACTGGCATAACATTCGCCTCAAGTTCAATGTCTACCAGGGCAGCCTCGGCAGTATCAATAACATTTTGATACGCCGTCTCAAGTGATACCTGAAAGCATACGTCACGTTCTGTGCTGGGATAACGGCTAATGGGGGTGTAGCCACTCGTCAGTTTCTGAACAGCCTCTAACACGGGAATCGAACCAATTTCAAATCCGGCAGTGTGTTCTGGAAGCTTAAAGGCTCGAACAACAGACTTTTTATACTCACCGACAATACCAAGAAAAGTACCGGTCTTCCTGTCAGTCACCAATGCAGAGCGGCGATGCTCGAATGGTGCTGCAACAGGATAATTAGGGTCGACTTCCATAGGAGCATACCGCAGTTCCAAACCAAGAGAAGCGGCCAGGTAATCTAAGATCCTTTTTGCCTCATAGTAAGCGGCGCCCGCCTGGGGTCTTTTACTTGTGAGCGTCAGGGCAATCATGTCCACCTCAGCTGGCACATTTTCTTCAGTCATTCCGTGTTGTTTTGGATGAGCCTTATTTACTTCAAACAATGCAAACTTATCGTATCCCTGCTTCACATTCCCGTGAACAACATTTAGAATACTCGGCGTAATAGTTTGACGATAATACTGAAGTTCGGGACTAAGCGAATTAACAAGACGGTACGAATCGGTTGGTTTCTGCCCGGCTTTCGTTAAAAGATCTCCATGCACAAAGCTGTAGGTCAGCACCTCATTTACACCAGCCCGTACCAATGCTTTTCGCACCTCGGCGCGAACTTGATCGAAATTATCTGGGCGTACAGCCGTAAAATCACGTCTAGGAAGTGTTGGCGTAATATTATCAAAGCCATAGAGTCGTCCTACTTCTTCAACAATATCCTCAGCAATGTGAATGTCCGCCCTCCAGTATGGAGGCGTAACCAGCAGCTCATTGCCCGTTCCCTCCACAGTAAACTCAACATGACGCATACTCGCTGTCATATTTTCTTCTGACAGCTCAGCACCCAAAATGTCATTGGTCTTTTGAGTCGAAAAACGTACAGATTGAATAGTCGTTCTACCGGGATAGCTTTCGGCTACATCACTTACTCGTTTTGCGCCAGCAAAGTCGCCCATAAGACGCACGGCATCGGCAAGCACCGGTGCGGTTAGCTCGGCAGGCTGTCCCTTCGTAAAACGCGTAATCGCTTCAGAAAAAATACCATGTCGCATTTGTGTACCACGGAGATTATAAAGATTAAATGTGGCACTCTCGACAATGATATTTTTGGTGGTATTGTCGATTTCGGTACTTGCACCGCCCATCGCACCTACAAGGCCAATTGCCGTCTCACCCGCTGCAATAACGATATCCTCTGGCGTCAATACAATCTCACGACCATCGAGTAGCTCGAGTTTTTCACCCTCACGACCTACGCGGACATGAATATCAGCTTTACCGCCACCCACTTCTACTAGTTTGTCGTAGTCAAACGCATGGAGCGGTTGTCCTGTAAGCATCATAAGATAGTTCGTTACATCGACTATCGCATTGATAGGACGAACTCCAACACGCGACAAGTATGTTTGTATTCGCAGTGGTGATTTCGCCGCACCATCTGCACCCGATAGGACAACAGCTTGATAACGACGAGAGATATTTACGTCTTCAATTGTAACGGTTGGCGCTTCGACATCGCCTTCACGCGGCGCAAACTCCGGCTCAATCATCCCGAGCCAATTTGGCGTTTTGAATGTCTTACCTTGAATCGCGGCAACTTCACGAGCAAAACCAATAATCCCAAATGTATCTGGACGATGAGTTAACGACTTGTTTTCAATATCCAGCAAATAATCGTTAAGCTCGTAGCTTTCAGCGAACGACGCTCCTGGCGCAAAATCTTCATCGAGCTCTAAAATACCTTCATGCTCGTCAAAAAGTGCAAGCTCGCGTGGACTTGCGATCATTCCATTACTCATAACGCCACGCAGCTTACGTGCGCCCAATATAAACGGCTCGTTCGTGTCGTACGTTTCCGGCACGACCGTATTTGGCGGCAACCATGCAACCAGCAAATCTTTGCGAATGTTTGGCGCACCACAGACAACTTGTACGTACCCGTTTCCATCACGCTCAACATCGTGTGTCTTGCCGCCATCATCAAGCATCGCTACATTTAAATGATCCGATCCTTCGAGTGGTCTACACTCAACAACTTTTGCAACAACAACATCTTTGTATTTTGCGCCATAGTCAATAATCTCTTCGATCTCAACAAGGCGGGCACCAATGAGTATTGCTAATTCATCAATCGGCAAATCGACGTCGGTAAATTTCTTAAGCCAGTTTACTGAAATAATCATAGTCTGACACCTCCTTGAATTGCGGACTGTATTTTTCTCTGCTGTCGAACAAACGAGTACGGCAGTAGCTCTTCAATTGCTTTTGCTGATACGCCTTCACTATCGGCAACAATAACACGGATTCCAGGAGCATAGTCATGAAAAATTTGTCGACATTTTCCACACATATTTGCAACTTGCGGAGTTCCATCATCATCTAGGCGTACAGCAACCACCGTATCGAAACTATACGTCTTATCATTAATCGCCCTGCTAAGTGCTGAGGTCTCTGCACACACAAACCCGCTAAAATGATCTATGTTAATGCCCGTAACTATCTGGCCATCTTTGGTTTTCAGCGCAGCAGCAACAGTGTGCATATAGGGTGCATAGCGTTCTTTTAATAGCTCTGATGCTGTAGCTATAAGTTCCCGATCACTTTCGGTTATCATGCGAATTTCCTTAAGAATTGCAGTTTGCCAGATTCGAAATGTCGCACATCTTCGATACCGTACTTTAGCATTACTAAACGATCAACACCGCCACCCCAGGCAAAACCGCGGTAGATTTCAGGATCGATATCAGCAGCTTTTAAAACATTCGGATGAATCATACCGCAACCAAGCATCTCGAGCCATTCACCTGGTTTACCACCAAGTGCCGCAGGTTTTTCGATTGCAAATTCTAGTCCAGGCTCCACAAATGGAAAGTACCCAGGCTGTGTTTTGATTTTTAGCTTTTGACCATAATAAGTTTCGAAGAAACTACGCAATGTACCAAGCATCTCACCCAAGCTTGCATCTTTCGAAACAAACACACCTTCACATTGATAAAACGTGTGTTCATGCGTTGGATCTACGTCCTCATTGCGAAAAACACGACCATAGCTAATAGCAGCGATTTGACCACCGGCCTCAAGTTTTTTGCGGCCATCTTTAAGGATACGGTTTTGCATTGTGGAGGTATGTGCAGGCGGGATAAAACCCTCTTCGGTGCGAAACGTATCATAACCGTCGCGAGCTGGGTGATTTTCAGGAAAATTAAGCGCACCAAACATATGGTGATCGTCGTCGATTTGGCGTGACTCGATTGCCTCAAAACCCATGCGCGTAAAAATATCGATAACGTTTTCTAGCTCATGCGTCAATGGATGTTGTGTGCCCTGTTCAGTTGAAAGAAGATGGGGTTCGGCAGCGTTGATGTCTCGCGGTGCCGTCACATCAATTGGCTCGACTGTGCCATCCTCAAGCTCTGCTTCACGTAGTGTGACAGCTGCCTCAAGTATAACTTTTAACTCGTTAACCGCTTTACCATACGCACCGCGCTCACTTGGATCGAGTGTTGGAATAACTGCATACAGTTGTTTTATTTGATTGCTCTTCAATACGTCACGTGGCTGCTCAGACACGGCAATCTGATTAAGAAGCAGGGGGCGTAATTCCTCGATATTAGTCATAACTACGTATAGTATACGCTATCTTAGGGGAAAAAATCGATACTAAACGACTAAATTCTAGACGACCTAGCTTATGTGCTGGTTGATTTTACAGCATAATAAACAATCACTGCGAGCACAAACAAAATGATAAGTACCCATACCCACGCTAGGCTAGTTGTTCGTTTCGTATTGCGAAGAAATTCAGAATCCTCAATACCGTCCGGACGGTCGTCCTCGCGAGCAGCGCGCTGTTTCGCTTTTTCGCGAAGCTCGGCGGCTAGACGCTGCTGTAATTCAGTTCTGTCTTCGCTCTGTTTTACAAATAATGCCATGTCTTAAAGTATAGCACTCATGTTTACTCTCAGAAAGGTATGATATACTAACCCTATATTTCACTATAAAGGAGGGAAATACATGGCTACCAAAAAAGCCGCTTCGTCTGCGAAAAAGTCGACTAACAAATCGACTGCAGCAAAGCAAACAATGACAAAAGTAACGACCGTCAAAGCCGTTGAGTCACGCCCAGTCATGCAGGCAGCCTCATCACCTAAGAAGAGGTCGCTCAAGTTCGGTCTAAGCCGTACACCACTTGTTGGCGCTTTGATTGCCGAGTTTCTCGGTACGTTCATCTTGGCAGGTGCTGTCATCGCAGGACAGGGCCAACCAATCTTAGTGTTCTTTGCGCTTGCCGGTGTTGTACTGACAATCGGTACAATCTCAGGTGGTTACGCAAACCCAGCACTTGTACTTGGTGCATGGGTAACTAAGCGCATGAGCGGTATCCGCGCACTTGCCTACATCGTTGCTGAAGTTCTCGGTGCAATGCTCGCACTCGTCATTCTTGACGCGTACGTTAACAATGCTCCAGCAGGATCATCAGCAAGCACGTACGCATCTAGTGCACAGCTCTTTAAGGCTGCGGCTATTCCACAAGGTAAAGAATGGTTCATTTTCTTGAGCGAGTTCATTGGAGCAATCATCTTCGGATTTGCTGTGGCTGGTGCTACCCGCGAAAAGAAAGAACGAACAGCTGCTGCCCTGACCGTCGGCCTTGGTGCATTCCTTGGTTTGATGATGGCAGGCTCAGCTGCAACAATGCTTGGTGGAAGTGCAATTCTTAACCCAGCACTTGCCGTTGCACTACAGGCAATTGACTTCGCAAGCGTATGGCCGATTCTTGTATATGTTATCGGTGCCTCACTTGGTGCGATTATCGGTTTCGTGCTATACGATCTCATTCGCACAAGCGAAGAACCAGAAGAAAAAGCAGCTTACTAGTAGTTACTTTTATCATAAAAAATACCGCTCCTTATCGAGCGGTATTTTTTATGATACATGAATCTGTAACTATTCATCGTCGCGTGGACGGTCGAGCAGTTGTGGTTCAACCGACGAGTCATTACCCGCAATCTTAACTATATCTTTATCAACTTTGCCTAGTTCTTTATGAGCGGCATTATAGTGATTAACGGTCGTGCTAAGTGCGCTGCCGAGCTTTTGCATATACTGCTCGAACTTACCAATATGCTGGCCAAGCTTACCAACTCGAATTTGAATATCCTTGGCCTGCTCTTCAATCTGGAGGCTTCGTAGACCTTGCAGTACCGTTTGAAGATATGCCATAAAGCTTGTCGGGCTCACGATAATAACGTGTCGGTCACGAAAAGCATACTCAATAAGATCCCGCGAACTACCGGCAGCACCAACATTATTTATTAGCAGGTCATAGTATAACGATTCACTTGGAATAAACATGAAAGCAAAATCCATCGTATTTTCACTCGGGCGAATATACTTGCTCGTTTCATCAATACGGCCCTTTAAGTCCATTTTTATTTTTTGTAGCAATTTATCACGCTCGGGCTTATCTCGTGTTTCAATAAAACGGTTGTAGTTTTCAAGGCTAAACTTACTGTCTATAGAGAGAACTTTACCCTTATCCAAAAATATTGCAGCGTCCACAATCTCACCATCACTAAAACGATACTGCATCTGAAACTGTCCTGGCGGCAATACGTTTTCTAGTACAGATTGCAGGTAGTACTCACCGAACACACCACGCTGTTTTGGATTTTGCAGAACATTCTGTAAGGTTTTGAGTTCATCAGCAACGTCTATCACGCGACGGTTTGTTTCGTCTAATTTTGTAAGTCGTTGCGTAACATCCGCAATAAGCTTAGCGCTTTCACTAAGCTGCTTTTGTACTGACTGCTGTACTGTATTGCCATTACGCTCTAACTTATCCCCCATCGTTTGTTGCAAAGCTGCAATACTACGCGTCAACTCAGTAACGTCTGATTTAACCATCTCTACAGCACTACTGTTCTTAAGTTCTCGCAAACGTTGGTTCAAAAAAAATATAACTGCCACAAATCCGACTACAACAATAGCAAGAATAACCCATAAAAATATTTCACTCATGCTTTAAGTATAACAGTATCTTTATACTAGAGGCTGAAGACGTATCGAATGCCGACTATCGTAACGATGAACAACAGCACGACAAACCAAAAGACACGAAGTCGCGCTATCCAGGCAAATGCGGCATATGCAACTGCGTACAAGAATATCGTCGAAAGAGCTACGCCGTACCAAGGTAGTAAGTCTGCCAATCCAACAATTCCCCATAGGCCCACAACTGCCCCAATAGCAATAAGAAGCGGACGAAAAATTTCAAGCTTCACTAAAAAGAAGAGGCCCACGCCGGCACCCAGAACACTCGCGATCGACTCCGCGTACTGAGACGCCGGGCTACATACAGTCGTCTGATTACCATGACATAAAACCATTCGTAAGACGTAAGTGTCTAAAATAAATGTCAGTCCCCACACAAAAAGACCAACGACAGCGCCCAACACAAAAGCGCTTAAGACTTTTTTACCCGCCATTGGCATTATAGATGTTTGCCTATCCTCATCGTAATTCTCGGCCATGCTCTACTCCCCAAAACAATAATAAAGTTATTGTAATGGCTTTTTGTCTTTTTTGCCAGAGTTTGTCTTAATAAGCTTATTAGTTTTTTGCAGATACCAAAGGGCACCTACTGAGGCGATGACAACCCCACCGACAATATCCAGCGGCGTGTGAACAAGTGCCAATACCCTACCTACACATACTGTTACTGTCAAGATTGCCATTGTAATTGCAAGGCCTTTTCGTCGCGTCTCGAACCAGACGGCAAGAGTAAGAAATGTCGTAAACAACGCATGGTCAGACGGAAAACCCGGATTATTCAGATATAACGCACCAGGCTTGACACCTAGCACTTCAAAGGGTCGTTCACCAACCGGTTGGTAGATAGAGGCGACAAGTTTTGCTAAAAGATATGCAGTAAGACCTGCCATGATAATTCGTGCATACGCCTCAAAACGCTTTCCCTTGGGTATTAAAAATAGCAATGCATAACCTGCAATAATAACAATAGGGACAATCGCACCGTCTGCGAAGAGCTTGATGATAAACTGTGCTGTCATATTTGTAGTATAGACGAAAAAGTCCGCCCCACCTAGCCCAATCGACTGCTACGCGCTACAACATATCGTTCTATCCGCTGCGGAGTCCAGCCACGATGATGGAGCTCGTCTTTTAATTTGCCGAGTAAAGCAAATCGAAAACCTCGTACGCTTGTAAAACCACTCTGACGAGTAATTTCCTCAAAAGCCATCTTTTTTTGCATTTCCTTCAATTTATATGGAGCGATACCCAAAACTTCCGCACGAAGCTCTGCTTTTCTATCATGACGCTGTAAAAGACGGTCAAACTGCGATTCCTGCCTGCGACGTACACCAGGCCTCTTACCAATGCCTGGCGCCGCCACTGCTACGGCTGTAACCAGTAGCAGTGATGCAAGTGTCTTGGTTGATATTCGCATGTTCAACCTCCTATAAGCGGGTCTTTAAGATAACGCTTATACTTTTATTATAAGACGTGAAAAGACGTGAAAAAAATGTGTTTTCAACAACTAGCTAGCGGAGGATACTAATCGCATGCGCCGCTACAAGCACTACGGCAACAACCGAAACGAACGCCTGTATCATCATAAGGAGTTTAGACCGGTGCGTTAGTGGCACCGTATCAGCGGATGCAAAGTTAGTGACGTTCGTGGTTGAAAGATATAAATAATCTACAAAACCCGGAAGCCAATGTTCATCGCCAAAATAATGATGTATCATCTGCGGGAAAAGAAAATCACGTTGTTTCTCGTTACGTACGCGCCGTTCCGGACCACCGCCGTCCATTTCCCAATACAACATAGCAAACATAAATATATTGGTCGTATAAATCGTAAACCCATTTGCGAGCAGCTCAACACCCGGCAAGCGTGTTCCACCAATCAGCAAAGCTCTTACTAAGAAAATAAGAGAAAAGATGTTAATTGCCGCGATGATACCGACTAAAACCACGGCAAGCGTTCGACGAGGTCGCGACACGTCATGATAGCCGTCCGTCGTCACAATCGCCAGCGCTATCATCAGCACAGCCTCAAGGGCGATAACTAGAAACTTATCATATGGCAAAAAAGAACTGTCTGTAAAATATTGCAGCGCAATAACGAATACAACGCCAAGCTGTAATTGCCAAATGGGATCATGCGTGCGTCTGAAATATTTACGAATGTGAAGGGTATCGAGAATGGTATTCATTATGCCAAATTATACCATGCCTATTATGTTTTAAGTGTGCGCGCCAGTGGCCCATCGACGTCCTGCACCACCTGCGTAATTTGGCGATGATGTTTTGGCAAAAAGTACCGTTCGCGAACCGTGTACACTAGCGAGCCAATCCCAATAAGTCCAATACCGACTATAAGAGTTGGGAGTGGTATAAATACAAATTGGACGGCAGCCCCAAGTCCACCCAAGACTGGCAATAGCCCTTTACCTGGCAGACGAAGCCCACTACGATGATGTTTCATAAGTACTCGTACTGCGGCGGCGTTGACAATAAGCAACGCAACAATAGCTGTCGTATTAGCAAGACCAATCACCATATTAGTCTGTCGGGTTATAATTAACAAACAATACAGACCCGCACCGGCGATGACACTCATATACGGATGACCGTGCCACAAATGACCCAGACGTGTTGGTACTTGCTTACGATGCGCGAGACGAACCATAATTTCTGATGAACCTAAGATGTTTGCATTCGCTGCAGATAACGTTGATACGAGTGCGCCCGCCACAATAAGCCCACCTCCAACAGGCCCAATAAGGTGTTGCGCCGCCACACCCACACTTGCTTCAGAATAGTCAGAGATATGCCCTGCAACAAGGGCAATAACAACACCCATATATACTATTGTCACGATAAGCATACTCAACAAAATTGCACGTGGAACTGTTTTCTGCGGCTCGTCAACATCCCCAGCAATACTCGTAATAACGTTAAAGCCTAGGAACGCAATAAACAAAAAGGAGCTTGTTGCAAAAATCTGCATAACACCATGTGACGCAAAATTATTAAAATCACTCGTTTGGAAATGTGCAACGCCAAATATAACAAGCAGCACAAGAACGAGCAGCTTTCCGGTTACAAGGAAAGTTTCTATTTTGCCGATAGCACTGGCAGGTCCTAAATTAACAAGAGTCAGAACGGCCGCCCCAATAAGAGCCCAACTTATTGTTGGTACACTAGGCGTTACAAATTGATGCATATAATCACCAAATGCATTAAGGACAAATGCTGCACAAATAATACCGTTCAAATAAAAACACCACGACGTTAAGAATCCCCAGATAGGTGAACCCATGATATCACCTATCCCCGCATAACCAGACTCTTTCGACGACGTTCTTGCGGCAATGACTGCAAACGACAGCGCCGAAAGTAACACGATAATACCCGCGAACAGGAAAGAGAGGATAGCAGAGGGACCAGTCTGTTGCATAGCAACACCCGTGAGAACAAAAACACCCCCACCAATCATAGCTCCGACGGCAAAAGCCGTTGCGGTAACAAGACCAATCTTCTTTTTTTGACCTAGCACACCCTACCTACTGCCCCGAGAGGACTCCTCATATACATATTTACAGTATACCATTTTACCCCTGGCGACGAGCTAAGACTACTTAACTTCCCACTTCCAGTTACGAATTTCGGGCATATCAATACCGTGCTTGTCGATGTACTGTCGATGCTCTACAAGTTTTCGTTCCATCTCTTGTTTTAGATAGTCACCCTTCGTACCGGTTTGCGGCAGACGGTCGATTGTGTCAATCACCAAATGAAAACGGTCGATATTATTAAGAACGGTCATATCAAAGGCGGTTGTAATTGTACCTTCCTCTTTATAACCACGAACGTGCATATTACGGTTAGTCCGACGATACGTAAGTCGGTGAATAAGCCATGGATACCCATGGTAGGCAAATACGATGTGCTTATCACGTGTAAAAATCGAGTCGTAGTCAACGTCACTTAAACCATGAGGACTCTCCGTCTCAGGTTCAAGTTTCATCAAATCGACAACATTTACTACCCTTATTCGTAGCTCAGGTAAATGTTGACGCAAGATAGATACAGCAGCTAATGTCTCTTGCGTAGGTACGTCACCCGCACACGCCATAACGACATCCGGTTCTTCTTCCTGATCGTTACTTGCCCATCGCCAAATACCAATGCCCTGCGTACAGTGTGCGATTGCTTCGTCCATAGTCAAGAACTGCGGCGCCTCTTCATGCTTACCACATATCATAAGGTTGACATAGTTTTGACTACGCAAACAATGGTCCATAACTGATAGCATCGTATTCGCATCTGGCGGCAAATACACACGAACGGTCTCACCTTTTTTATTTACGAGATGGTCAATAAAACCTGGATCTTGATGTGTAAAACCATTGTGATCTTGACGCCATACGTGCGAGGTCAGTAGGTAGTTCAGAGAAGCAATGTCTGCACGCCACGGCAATTCAGATGACATCTTAAGCCATTTGGCATGCTGATTAAGCATAGAGTCGACAATGCGAATAAATGCCTCGTAGCTATGAAAAACACCATGGCGACCAGTCAGCAAATAGCCCTCAAGCCAACCTTCACATTGATGTTCGCTCAGCATAGAATCCATCACTCGACCAGTCGGAGCAAGAAACTCGTCATTATGCTTTAATGCCCCATCCCACTGTCGGTTTGTTGCTTCAAACACCGCACCAAGTCGATTCGAGAGAGTTTCATCTGGGCTAAAAATACGAAAATTCTGGGATTCCTCATTGCGAATAATTACATCTCGAAGAAAAGGAGCCAACGCGCGCATACTACTTGTCTGCAAAACCGTCGGCGCAGGCACATCAATCGCATAGTTACGAAAATCAGGCATATTAAGAGCTCTCAGCAGTTTGCCGCCATTGGCATGTGGATTAGCGCCCATACGTCGGTCGCCTCGCGGTGCAAGCTCAGCTAATTCGGGTAGTAGCGTACCATTTTCATCAAATAGTTCTTCCGGTCGGTAGCTTCGAAGCCATTGCTCGAGCTGAGTTAAGTGCTCTTTTGGCGCACCCTCGCCGACCAGGAGGGGCACCTGGTGAGAGCGAAAGGTTCCCTCAACCGCCAAGTTGTCTACCTCTTTAGGGCCCGTCCAGCCCTTTGGCGAGGTAAACACAATCATCGGCCAGTGCGGACGTGCCATCGCCGGGTTCTCGACCGCTTTCTGTTTAATGCGCTGGATCTGCTTAGTGACTGTGTTGAGTACTGTCGCCATCCGTTGGTGCATCTGTTCAGGATCACTACCCTCGACAAAATACGGTGTCCATCCGTATCCACGCATCAGGCTTTCGAGCTCATCGTGACCAATACGGGCCAAAATAGTTGGGTTAGAAATCTTATAGCCGTTTAAATGCAAAATCGGCAGTACAACACCGTCAGTCAGTGGATTAAGAAACTTATTTGAGTGCCATGCGGTTGCAAGCGGGCCGGTCTCAGCCTCACCGTCACCCACAATACACGCTGCAATAAGATCTGGGTTGTCGAATACCGCACCAAACGCATGACTGAGCGAATAACCCAGCTCGCCACCTTCGTGAATAGAGCCGGGAGTTTGAGGAGAAACATGGCTGGATACACCGCCAGGAAAAGAGAATTGCTGAAATAACTTTTTCATGCCTGCTTCGTCTTGCGTAATACTCGGATACACCTCGCTGTATGTACCTTCGAGATATACATTACCGACAAGCGCTGGACCGCCATGGCCTGGACCTGAGATGTAAATCATACTAAGATCATGTTCGCTGATAATCCGATTAAGGTGCGCGTAAATGAAGTTTTGACCAGGTGTCGTACCCCAGTGACCAAGAAGGAGTTTCTTAACATGCTCTTCTTGAAGCGGTTCACGCAGAAGTGGGTTATCGCAAAGGTATATTTGTCCTACCGAAAGGTAATTCGCTGCGCGCCAATATGCGTCAATCCTCTGTAAATACGATTTGCTGAGTGGTTTTGCTGACGTTAATTTCATTGCTCCCCCTTTTGAAGACATTTCCATGATTGTCGAACGATCGTAACTGACTCATCTGTGTGTAGTATCCGAATCGCTACTTGGCCTTCGGTTGCTGCAATATTACTTTCGGCTGCTTCATTTTTTGCTTGGTCTACATGTATGCCTAAGAAATCTAAGCCATCACAAACTCTAGCCCTAATTTTTGGCGCATTCTCACCCATACCGCCGCTAAACACAATCGTATCGAGACCGCCCATCGTCGCAGCAAGTGCTCCAATACTTTTTTTAATTTGGTAGCAGAACACATCTGCTGCTTCTTTTGCCCGAGCGTCTTCATCTTCACGCTTCAGAATCTCTTCCATATCCGATGTCGTCTCACTTATGCCAAGAAGGCCTGATTCGTTATTGACCATGTTATCAAAATCGTGGGCCGTTTGGCCTTCACTCTCTGCCAAGTATCGTACAATACCAGGATCAATGTCACCCGAGCGGGTGCTCATTGGTACACCAGCAGCTGGCGTTAGCGCCATTGTCGTATCCACTGACTTTCCATTCTTTACCGCGGTAAGGCTCGCGCCGTTACCAAGGTGTGCAATTATAATGCGCCCATGAGCCACCTCGGATGACTCTTTGCGAAGCTCATTGATAATATATTCACAGGATAGTCCATGAAAACCGTACCGGCGGATCCCTCTTGCTAGATATTTTCGTGGAATCGGCAGAATTTGCGCAGTCCGCGGTATATCATGATGAAATGCTGTATCAAAACAAGCAACTTGTGATACATTCGTAAACTCACGAGACATTGCCTTAATAAGCGCAACTTCGTTAGGAAGGTGCAAGGGATCGAATGGTGTAAGCGCAGTAAGGCTATTTATAACATCATCAGTAACGATTGTCGCCTCATAGAAATATGGACCACCATGAACAATCCGATGCCCGATGGCTCGAAGTTCGTCTTCGGCCACATGTTGGTGCAGCCAAGTTACAATGGTGGATACCGCCGCTTCGAATGTAGCTGCATTTGCCGGATTGTCGGTTTTTTTGCCGGTCGCTTTTTCTTCAAACATAAACCGAGCACCAGGCCAGCCTATCGAAAGAATAGCTCCATCAAATATACAAGTAGGCTCGTCAGCCTCTACAGAAAACAATGCAAACTTAATGCTCGACGAGCCAGCATTAATCGTCAGGATATACGCCCTATTCATATACCCTTTATAATAACAAAGTTTATGCTAATTCTACATGTGAGCTACGTCACACCTGCATATACTTTGCGTAGGTTTAGCTAATTAGCTCGGCAATTTCTTCGATTTCCTCGAAACTTGCAAGTACTCGATCAGCACGTTCTACAACAACGGGACGAGCAACATGCTGTGTAAATGCCCAAAATTCATCCGCCTCACCCTTTGAGCGAACTTCGTAATCGGTCATTCCATCACCAACCATAATAATAGGACTTGGCAATTCAAGCTCTGCAACTTGTAGAACTTTACCTTGTGGCTTACTCAGATTAGAACTGGTGTCGAAGCCAATCACCATGCCTGTATCGTCATAGACGAACCGGTTTGCGTATACATGACCAGCAGGAATACCGAGTTCTTCAACAACTGGGATAATATAATCCTCAAAACCACCGGATACCACATAGATGTTATCGGCGTTCTCGTCAAACCACTCTTCACATTCAAGTGCTGAATCGGTGATTGTGTCCTTTAATAATTCTGTGAGTTTATGAACATCATCACGCGTTACATTGAGTGTTGCGAGTCGACGACGAAGCGATTCGTCAAATGCGAGTGTTCCGTTCATTCCTTGATTTGTAATTTCTACAAATTCCGCAAGACGCGTTTCTTTATCATCCGCACGCTCGAGACTCATGCGGGCAAGCTCATCAAGTGACTCTACACTCACAAGTGTATTATCAAAATCAAATATATATGTTAAATCCATACATATAGCATATGTATGTTGTTCAAGAGACGCAAGCTTAAGCGTAAATAATATGTTGTAATACTGTAAAAAAGTAAGCTACCTAAGTTCCAACAGCACGAAGCGCGATACCAATGATTCCCCACCAGTCGCTCGAACAGCTATAGCCCATAACTACAGATGTTGCACCCGCTGCCGTTGACATTGCTATATTACCAGCGCCAGAGACATTGTCGTGATTTTGCAGTATTCGAAGTGTCTGAGTTGAGGTGCTGATCGACGATCCACAACATGCCGCATCGATAAACAAGTCATGGCTTGCGCCAGCTACAGAGCTTGATTGTATAGTCGTTCCGATTCCATACGCCAGTGCAGTAGTACGAACAGGGTTAACCTGATCTACCCCGGTCGCACTTATAGACCCACCGGTAAAGCCGTTCGTGACGGTGTTACTAGAAGTCACTACAATCGCACACGAACCAACGGGTGGAATAATACCAAACATTTCAACATAGCCATCGTTCTGATTATCAGATTGTTGCCGTCCTAATGAAGTCATCACCGTACCATTACAAGTAGCTGTAGTAGTCCACGTAGTTGATGCGCTCGAGACAGCTACAGCTGCGACAAGATATCTATTGGATCCGCTGCAAGTATGTGACCACGAGAGTGTATTCGTACCGGTTACGGCAACCCCTGAGGAGCTCGGACCAATGGCATCCAACACGACAGTCGTCGCCATACCTGCACCCGAGGTGGTAAGTTGCCAGGCTGATCCATCCCAATATTTGGCGGGCTTTACTACCCAAGCTGAGCCGTTCCAGACCTTAACAGCCTTAGCAACCCAGGTTGAGCCACTATACGTCTTCAGGAGACCAGCTGTACTGCTACCAACAATAAAATCCGCTGCGCCCTCGCCGTTTCCACCAAAGGATTGGTACGGACTAAGCGAGATTCCATTTGATGCCCAGGCCTGCCAGTGATAGCTGCCCAGGCTCAAACCAGTTAGCGCAATCGCAAGAACCTGGTAGATACTTGGATATTTCGAAGTCCAACTCCATGACGTAGGGATAACACTTAAGTCAAGCTCCTGCGTATCGCTAAACCACGCTCCAGATACAGGACGGCCGGCAGTAACAATAAGATAGTTACCAACAATACCGCAGCCAGCGCTTCGCCTGCCGTCAGGGGCGTTATTTGTAGTCTGCGTCACCCACGATGAGAACGTGCTGGTACTTGCATATCGCACGGTATTGTTCACGACAGTACCATCATAGCCACCAAAGCAAACTAGTCTTTGATTGGTGCTGTCATAGCCCATCACCGCACCACGGACCGCTAAACCGCCAGACACATTAGTATTAACCCAAGCACAATTTGTTGTACTTGTATTGAGATAGAATAGCTGCGATGAATATCCAGCACCAGTAAACCCTCCATGTACATAAAGCCGGCTATTTGTAGAGTCATAAGCATAGCATGATTGCCAAACTGCAGTAGGGGCCGTTCCTGTAGGTGCAAGCTGGGTCCAGGTTTCACTGCCTAAAGTTAAATCAAGCGCCCAGACATCTCCAAGAATAGTTGATGTATTTTGCCCACTCCATATGATCATGCGATGGTTTGCAGCATCATAGCATCCAGCCATCAGCCAGCGCTGCGGAGGCAATGTACCTGAAGGCGATAACTTCGTAGCCTTATACATGCCGTGGATATCAGCTTTTAGCTGCCAGACATCATTACTTACCTGTGAAGTACCCCGAAGACCTCCAAAAAATATAACTCTATCATTCGCTGAATCATAAATGGCTAACCCACCCTCACACTGCGGTATACCAAAAGGTCCTTGCAGCGCCCAGCGCCATTTATTATTTGTACGATCATACGCCCATACTTCCGAAACATGCTCGCCACGCGTAATCGTCGTATCATCATCCATCGCACTATAGCCGTTGATCAACAATAGCTCTTGGCTACTGCTGTTAAAGACATACGCGGGCGCGTCACGTGCCCTCATGTAATCTTCGATCGTCAGGCTATAAATAGTAGCCGATGCAGATGTGTCATTCATATTAAACGCGTAGACGTATTTATCCGTGCTATCAAACCCGTTCAATGTCGTAATAACCATAATGTTACGTACGGTATCAACAGCCGCAGAACCATTTGAGAACGCAAACATTCCCTGGTTGTTTATGTCGTTACTCTTTATTTGCGTCCAACTTTCACTACCGACCATCAACGAAAGTTGCAAAATGTCGTTACGATCATTACCGGTGCTCCCCTGCCAGCCAGCCATTAATATAAGTCGGTGATTTACACTATCGTAACCGACGCTCGGAAGTTCGCGTCCAGCAGGCGTTGTTCCCGTTGGAGTCAGCTGAGTAAATGTATTGCCACTTATAGAATATTGCCAGACATCGCTAAGATATGTAGTGCCGTCATAACCACTGGTAATAATAAGTCGATCATTAACTGGGTCGTATATCATTGCTGCACCAGAACGTTTGGATGGGTTTCCTGAAGCACCATCTGCCTTAAGTGTCGTCCATGTGACCGCCGTGGGTGCATTCACATCAAACGTACATCGTGAAAGATCACTCGCACGGTTCGCAGCCCAGCCACCAAACAAATATATGTCATTTGTGTTTGATGCTGTTGTCTTCGCAGCCATATGATGCGTTATATAATCTCGCGCGGATGGTGCACCCGTCTGCGTAATAGTTGTCCATGCCTCACCTCCTGGTGTAGAAACATCCAGCGAAAACATCTCATTACTATCTGCCGGCAGCGCGCCACCCCATACAATCATATATGCCTTATCGACAGAACCAGAAGTAGTTCCGCGGACATAGGTTGAAGCGCATAAATTCCTTGCAGCAGGAGGCGCACCGGTTGGTTTGAGCAACTTCCATCGGTGATACGCACTGGTTGCGGATAATTCCCATACTTCGTTATATCTTAATGTCCCGTCGTAGCCGCCAAAGAGAATGAACCGCTGATTTTTAACGTCGTAGATCAATGCGCCACCGCGTCGCGACGTAGGAAGCACAGCCTCTTTTAGATAGCGAGACTGTGTTGATGTATTGGCAATATTACTAAATGCCGTACCCGTCAAATCATCTTCAATAGCAAGCATCGCGCGGGTACTCGTAGGCAGTCCCGTATAGACATCTGACTCAAGCCATACATTAGTACTTATTCCATCTGACGTAGCCGCACCAATAGAAATTGGCGTAGATTGATCGTCCGCATACTGTCCACGAGGAACTGTAATAAGGCTATTCCCAAATACCCAATCATTTAAAACAACTTGCTCAGTATTATCAAAATCGCTCCACGCCACCTGCTTTGTGAGGGGGATGGTCCGCATTTTTGTTCGTCGACGCGCAAATAGACTCGAGCTAAGAGGCGAACCACCAAGACCGCTTGATCGAGCCATGAGTTTATCTTACCCCTGAGTCCAAATTACTTGGCCCGAAACGTTCGAAGCTGTTGTGGTTGATGGGATAAAGACCAAGAATGGCACTGAGCCATTAAATAATCGTGGAAAACCTGCTGTGATAGAATCAATCGCGTTAGGAGTGTTGGCACTGGTTAGCTCCAGTGCTGCTATTGGTCGATAAGCTACAAGATTTATCGTGCCGCTCGTCCATGTAGCATTTAATGTAAGGGATTGCACAGAGCGCACGCCAGTATCACCAGCAGCGAGTCCTATCGGATAAAAAGCGCCTGCGGTTGCACCCGTGGTCGTAGCAACTACATTCGTTGCCGAACCTGCAGTACCAACCTGATCCGTATAAGCTACAGTAATCGTAGGCGTGCCTGTACTCGTTGCAGCCGAAACTTCAAGTCCCAGAAGCACACCATCACCGTTCGTAGCACCAAAAGCATCTCGTGCTGGCCACGTGGGTGTCGTCGATGCCTGGGCGGTCGTTAAAGTGACGTTATACCCACCGTTATGCCAAAGCCTGTCGCATAAAAGTAACGTACCAGCAACTGTCGCCGAGGCTTGGAGGCGCGCCAGGTACGTATTTCCTGAGACCGGATTTACAAAGTTAATTTGACCGTTTACCTGCGAGGAAGTGCTTGAAAGCGCAATACCGTTAAGCGTCGTGTCGTATGCGCCCGCTCCAGGATTTCCTGCTAGACCCCAAAGTGACTGTGGTCGTCCAGCTACCATCGTTGGTGTTACTGCCTTTGCAAAGTAGCGAGGCCACTGCATGCCAGCGATTGTTCCATCAAGTGTTGTAATTGCCATTTTCTTCTCCTTCTAGTTTGTATCTATCCAAATATCACCAGCTGTAGGACTGGTCGGCGCAACCGCTCCTACAGTCATCTTTGCAAAACCTGCAGCCTGAGCCACGGCCAGATTTGTTCGCGCCGTCGACGCATCGGTGCCACCCGTTCCTCCATTCACTAAGGCAACGCTCCCAGTAATACTAATCGTGGCGTCCACCTTCTCGTTCACAGAGTCATCTGCAGTCGTAACCGAGATGTTAGTACCCGGAATAAGGTTTAGTTTCCTTCGAGATCCAGTTACGACACCACTGACTGCAATAGCAAGGCGTCCAATTGCATCGATATTGCCACTCAGAGCATCAGGCCCGCCCGTGCTGTGCGTCGCCCCATGCGTTGCACCTGCGCCAACCTGTATCCAAGTAGAACCACTCGACTGATATAACGTCCCGCCGTTATTATCAGTTGCCAGATAATACATACCGCTGTTACCGCTTGCCGCAGTTGGACGTGATGCAAACGTTCCACGCAGGAGCATTCCACCTGCAACCGATGAGAGGTTTACTTGAGTAGCGCTAACAACACCGCTATTAAGCGTCCCGTCGGCCGCATGTGAAACCTGAAGATAAGTATTGAGGATTGTACCCCAGTTACCCGCATCTCCTCCAACTATCGGTAATCTAGCCATTAGCCGAACACATCCTCATCAAATCTTTTTGCTTGCAACTTTCCCGCCTGCTTTATCTGCTCGTCACTCGGATGCCCATATTCTCTTTCGCCAAAAACTTCCCGGTGACTTGTCGCAAGACGCTGCTCGGGAGTGTTGAGAGACTGAAGCAAATGGAATACACCAAGCATCCCTAAGAAGCTGCCTCCAGTCAGCTTTAAAAATTGTCGACGCGACAATTCCTTCTTAGAGAGCTCGTCGATAATATCTTTCAAATCACTCATATTTTCCCCTAACGCTTACTTCTCTATACTCACTCTTGTGTCTACCAATAACGATTATGGAACGCTTCATCAGTTGGTCACCGCCGTATAGGTAATCGTCGTCGTGTAGTTACCTGATGGAACCGTTGAATTTGCACATACGCCATACCACGCCGTGGTGGTGGCAGCAGGATTAGCCGGGCTCGATGAAGAGGCTATCTGTGCAGGCGTCTGATTATTCGCTGGAACTCCTGCAAACGTCACACTCGGAATACTTCCGCTATTTTGAGTCGTCGTTGGACCCGCACCAAACGATCCCAAGCTATCAACTCGGTATCCCCACGTATTCATAGATAAGATAGCAGGAACTGCGGGTGTACCGCTCGAAGCTGTGATGTTGCCTACTCCACTCGTCATGGCATTACTTATTGAATTAGTCGTCATCGTCAGCGAGTAACCTGTCGTGCTATCGGTGAGCACAGAAACCCCATCACTCTGGACTGTGCACTTTCCAGCAGGAGTTGGCACCACGGCCATACTCGCAATGCCACTGCTCGTAAGAGTAATTGTACAAGAGCCGTAGTCACAGTTTCCGAAATTTCCACTTCCATACACAGTAGAATCGGTTGTATCAGCAAATACAGCCGTAGTCGCAAATAGCCCAAGCACTCCCATGGTGAGTCCGACGCCTACAATAACGAAACGTGCATACCGTAACATCTTATTTAAACCTCACCCTAATTCTCCGAACGGTCCATGTGAGGCCACCAGCACCCGTTGCCACTGTCGCCGTTGTCACCGCTGCTACAGTCAACACCGACCCGATAGACGGACGAGGATTTACCGAATTAGCTTCCGTAAGCGTAACAGCACTTTTCTCAGACGTGGCAGTTGCACCATCTTTCTCAGCTCTTAACTGAAGTGTATTGCCGCCTACGTGTAGTTCAACCACCGCTGCAAATTCTCCTTTTGTGGATGCTGAGATCTTTGCCACACTCACGTCATTTAGATATATAGTCACAACACTGTCTGACACCGCAGTTCCTACTACCCATACGCGACTACTGGCATAGATTTCTCCAGACGTTGGTTGCTTAATAACCGGTTCCGCGAGACTAGATCCTGGAGGGATTGTCACAAAAGACTGTCCTAGTGCATGTGGTATCACTGTAGCAAGGCTTGACTGTACACTTACTTTTACTTGCTGAGGATTCACCGCCACAACAGGAGCGTCCTGCTGAATCTGTGGCGTCCCGTCGCGGTGTACAATAATACTTTCCGATTCTTTCATAACACCGCAGCCATTTGCATTGCTTGCAACAACCGTGTTATCACCTGCGTGAAGCGAAACCTGAAGAGCATACGTTCCATCCGCAGCTGCAGTTGTGATTCCGTTCACGACACTGTCAGTGGTAACCGCCACAGGCAAGAAGGGCTGCGCACTTCCACTCAAAAGCACCGAGGCGTCTTGAGTCTTCAGACCCTTTATAGGTGAAAGGACAGTTGGTTTTAGAAAATCACCACAGATACTAGTCTGGACTTTTGTTGCCGCGAATACAGATAGCGAAGTGGATAGACCGATCGCGACAGCTAGCAAGAATACTACATAGATACTATTTTTTATGTATCGCCACACGTCTACTCCCCAAAACAATCACGATAATGAATGCAAGAAGTATAGAAATAGTCAGCAGTCTCATTGGAACACTAGCGATGAAAACATATCGAGTGGGAAGTTGCTCTGTTCTATTAAGATACGTCACTTCACCGCCTACCTTAAAGAGCCCGTAGGTTGCCCCATTATCCCAAGAAATAGGAATAGATCGTAACTTTTGCGGCAGTATCTCTGGATCACGCTCATAAGAAAATTTCTGCGCGCCAAAAAGATCGCTCACCGTAACCTTCACTTTTGCTTGATAATGAACTGAACCCGTATTTGCGAGTTTTAAGTCAGCAGTCATAGGTGCTTGCTGCAGCCAAGGAACGCTCCACGTATCTACGCTTCCAGCCTCTATAGCATTACCTGATATGCTCAGATATACAATCATCCCTACACGTTTGTGAGTGATCACTCCTGCGCTTCCCTTATCTGTCGTTTCCGCAAATACCGTTGCATAGTAACCACCAGCACCCGTTCCTTTGGGTACTGTAATCGTATAAGGGATAGTGTCCTGATTACCTACTTTTATCGTATTACCAGTTGTAGGAAAATTAAACCATTTCGTTATATCAGTAGCACCTTGGATAGGAGTGAAATAAGGCTGATAATCTTCTCCTGTAACGTTATATGGAGTTGCGTACACTTTGTACGTTACATCCAGCTCGCCTTGGTTAATAACGAGCATGTTGCCAGAATATGACCCGCCTGGTGCTGTTTCGACATCTACGGACGTAGGAGAAATCGTCAGGCCACCTGATGCAGCGTGCGCGTCGTGTGCAATCCCACCGCCTGCAACAATAAGGAGAGCAAGAAGTAATGAGCTCAGGCTATTACGGATCAAATGTTTCATGGTACATCTCCACTTAATTAGTTTGCTGTGGCGGTGTAGGTAACGCTATCGCTATAGGTACCAGTTGGCTGCGCGGTGTTTGCAGCCACACCATACCAAACAGTAGTAGTATCGTTGCTTGCAGTAGTTGCGGTCGTCTTTAACGTGTTAGGAGAGCCACTCGCTGGTAAGCCAGCAAATTTTAACGCACCAATCACCGCGCTACTTTGACCAGATGTTGGACCAACACCAAATCCTCCAAGACTATCTACACGGTAACCCCAGCTATTTGCAGCCTGGACAACTGGAGTTGTTTGAGTACCGGTTGACGCAGCGATAGTATTTGCACCAGACACCATAGTCGTCGTAGCATCAGAGTCTGCAAGTTGCAGGGTATAGCCAAGACTATCATTTGTGCTAACCGTTAATGTATCACTCGCTATCGTTTGAGCCCCGGCACCCGTTGGTGTAACGTTTGCAGTAATAGTACCGTTACTAGTGAAGACGCTAATAACCGAGCTAATCGCAGAATTGATTGTCGATGAAGTTGTTGCTGCGCCGGCAACTGTTGGTACAATAAATAGGCTCAAAATGAGCGCTAGACCAAAAAGTGAACTTTTATACTTTTTATATATTCGCATAATCTCTACCTACTACTCCTTATTCCCACTACTATATGCCCATTGTCTTGAGTATACTATATTGCTTATACTTCGTATATGATGTGATTTATATCACATGCACACATAATATGTGTTGCTTACGTTTATATGGAGCATAATACAATACTGAAGGAAATACAATCTTTAATTCCTTGCCGTAAGTGTCAAACAGTAAAGTCTTGAGTTTCTCCTTCGGCAATGGTACAATTTCCTCTGATACCGATGGGGTGTCGCCAAGTGGTAAGGCACTGGGTTCTGGTCCCAGCATTCGGGGGTTCGAATCCCTCCATCCCAGCCACGATTGTTAACAGAGGTAGTAACACGCATGTTTGCGTGTTACTTTTCGTTTCCCTCAGTACCACCTCTGTAAGCTGGGGTTCGAATCCCTTATGCCTCAAAAACATCCATCTTCTCAGTTATCCTAGGGCTCTTATTCCATATGCAAAATACCGAACAGCCACGAGATAAGATTCGTATCCGTCCGGTATTTAGTACAGAATGTCTTAAATGCTATGAGTGCGTTGGCAGCACTTCATATACCTCAATGCTGCCTTGCCCTGGAGCAACACTTGGCGCACCTTCGGCGAGTTTCTCGGCTTCGCTAAAATTCTCCGCTTCAACGACAACGAAGCCCGTGAGAAGGTTGTCGGCCGTTTTCTTACCATCCTTAGCGACACTCTTACCGCCAAATTTGAAAGCTTCAGCACCCTGAACAGCTGAACCCATCGAAGCGATCCAAGCGCCCCAAGCACCTGCCATCTTTTGAGCTTCTTCTGGTGGTAAAGTAGTCCAATCGAAAGCCTGGTTAGATTTGAATATTAAAGCGTATTTTGACATATGTTTAATCCTTTATTATTTAGTAGTTCCAAGTCCGATAATAGCAGATATTGTTTGCAAAATGCAAACATGTTATACTGCAATTATGTCAACGATGCAAAATAAGCAGCCCCGATCAGTTTGTCCTATCAATTACGCCGTTGAGCTTATTGGCGACAAGTGGAGCCTGCTGATTATTAGGGATATCGTCTACCTCGGTAAAAAAACACATGGGGAGTTTTTGCGGTCAGACGAAGGAATCGCCACGAACATATTGGCCGATCGACTATTACGTCTTGAGTGCCAAGGAATCATCAAAAAGAAGATCGATCCAAAAGATAAGCGACGTGAGATCTTTTCATTAACCTCACGCGGCTTGGGATTTATACCATTTCTTATCGACCTTCAGTTATGGAGCGGTGAGTTCGCGCCTGATTTTATTGCACCGCCAAGCCCTCCATTTGTAGCTGCGGTTAAGGAGAATCGTGAGAAAGTCATCGGCCAAGTTATTCGTGATGTAAAGCGGGGCAAATATGTCTTTGAGCGTAAGGAATGGCTTCCAGAGGGTGGTATCAATTCAATGGGCCTAGTGATGAAGAGTTGAAACAGGAAGAACTAGCTCTCGTAACAAAACAATAAGATTTCCAATATAGGAGTATGAATATGACAAAAGAACCGTATCAGAAGATAGATAATCACAAGTTTGGCTCATGGGCAGTCGTTACTGGCGCCTCCTCAGGCATTGGGGAGCAATTCGCCCGCCAGCTCGCAGCTAGCAACATCAACCTAGTACTTGTAGCTAGGCGACTGCCAGTTCTGAATAAGCTCGGTGATAGCCTCACAAAGGAATATGGCGTTTCGTATCGGGCGGTCAGGGTCGATCTTACAGACGAAAACTTTCTCAGTGACATCGTTAAAGCTACTAAGGATATTGAAGTTGGCTTAGTAGTTTCAAATGCTGGCGTCGGCGCTACCCGCGAATTTCTGACTGCCGACTTACCGACGTTGCTAGAAAGCGTGCGCGTGAATGTCTCGGCGCATGTTCAGCTAGCACACCACTTCGGTAAGCTAATGAGCAAACGCGGTCGAGGCGGAATCTTACTCGTCTCCTCGCTTATGGGCCTGCAGGGTGTGCCATATATGGCAGATTATGGTGCAGCTAAAGCATATATACTTAGCCTAGCCGAGGCATTACATGCTGAGTTGAAGCCATCTGGTGTTAATGTTGCAGCCCTATTACCTGGGCCGGTAGCCACGCCTATGCTGACAGAGCTAGGGTTGGCATCTCAAGATTCATCAATGAAGCCGATGTCGGCTGAACAATGTGCGGCAGAAGGCTTGAAAGCTATTACTTCAAATACCGCCGTGCGTATTCCAGGTGTTGCTAATCGAGTAATTTCTAAGCTACCTCGCTCGGTAGTGACTGGCATCTTGGGCAAAATGAACGCCAAGGTCTTAGCGAGTAGGAATGCCAAAACGTCAAAAGATTAGGTGACTCGAGCTGGTTACTGCGGCTAAGTTCATTTATGAATCAGCGTTATACTACTCATCGAGGAACCGCCCGAGCTTGGTGAAATGTAGCATTTGTGTCACGAGATAACGAGACTCGATACGTCGCATTATTTCGCAACTGTCATTTTGGGATAGGATATTGAGGGAGCCCTCATATAGAATGCCCTTATCAATGATTGCGAGCTTTCGATGATGGCCACCCGTAATGAGTACGGTTACACAGAGTTTCTGTAATTCAACGATAGTCTCCTCAGCCTGCCATCAAATAGCACGTGGGGTATACTTGGTACATGAACGATCCCAACCAAGAAACCATCCAAGCATATGAAAGCCACGTCCAGGACTATATCAACGGCACAGTACAAGACATGGGCGACGGCACTGTTAAAGACTGGATTGACGAGTTTTTAACTGATTTGCCCAAAACTGCTCGTATTCTTGAGTTTGGCAGCGCCTTCGGCCGCGATGCCGCGTATCTACAAAAACAAGGCTACACGGTTGAATGCACTGATGCGACGCAAGCCTTTGTTGACCTCCTCAACCAGAAAGGCTTTAGCGCTCGTCACCTTAACGCAATAACTGACGATCTGGGTGGCCCATACGATCTTGTTTTCGCTAACGCCGTACTAGTCCACTTCACTCGCGAAGAAACCAAGCAAGTATTGCATAAGGTGCTTGCTGCACTAGGTGAGCATGGTACTTTTGCCTTTACCGTCAAACAAGGTGAAGGCGAAAAGTGGTCAGAAGCATCAGAAGATAAACTCGGTGTTTCTCGCTATTTTTGCTACTGGACAGAAGATCAAATACGCCAAGTAGTACAGGAGGCGGGATTCTCCGAGGTAAAAGCCAGTGGTGACCAGCCAACTTCACGTGCCACATGGGTGCAAGTTATTGCGCGGAAGTAGCTAAACCATGAAACTTCATACCATTCGCCTCAAACCAGGTAAAGACCTTAAACTTGAGCTTGAGAATTTTGTAAAAGCTAAGAACATCCAAGCGGGTTTCATCATCACTTGTGTTGGCGGCCTGAGCCAAGCGTGTATGCGCATGGCCGGAGCACTGCCAGACAAGCAAGACATCCGAACCTATAAAGGTGACTATGAGATAACTTCACTGGTTGGTACTGTCGGCGTCAACGGCGTGCATCTCCACATGGCAATTTCAGACAGCGAGGGTAAAGGCTTCGGTGGCCACCTCAAGGAAGGTACTATCATTCACCCGACAGCAGAGATTGTGATTGGCGAGGACGAGCAAGCTACTTACACCCGCGAGTTGGATGAAGAAACTGGATTTCCTGAGCTAGTTGTATCGAGCAACAACAGCTAGCCTCTAACCGCGTGCTTGTACTCTGCAATCAGCGGTGCTAAATCAGGTACGCCGAACTTTTCGGCCATCTGCGCGAACTTCTCGCTCTTCTCTTGCCCGAATTTAGCAACTGTCTGTTTGTAGTGTTCAAAGGTATTGAAGTTGGGTGGTGTATTTTTGGAATGGAACTTGTCGGCATACATCACTAGCTCTTCTTCAATGGTTTCAGCTTCGTAATCTTGCAAGGGTAGCGGTAACTCTTGCTTTATGATGTCCTGCTTGGTCAGCCCTACGCCCGTATGGTGCGAGCCAAAACGCCAGATAATTTCGGAGAACCCTTCTTTTTTGAGAATTGTCTCACCGCGGATGCCATGCGTAATGTATGGCAAATCTTCTCGCTCTTTGCCGTCCGTGTCGAGCAGCTCATAGACACCAATGTCATGAAGCAGGCAGCCGACTTTGACCAGTTCCACATCAACGTCGAGATGTTTGTTAGCGATACATTGTTCGGCAATTTCGGATACGATCTTGCAATGCGTGAATACGAGATCAAACCCCGCGTCTGACGGCGCATACTTATGATGGAGGGCTTCGATTTGTTCTAGGGTGGGTAGGTTCATGAGGTTTATTTTAACAGATTCGAGTCAGTTTTTTGCGGTATAATTAGACCATGAAAGACCACGTCATTGCAAAAATGGAACTCGTGCTCAAGCGCTACGAAAAGCTAGGCTTAACGGCATCACCTTTCTACCAAGAGCTCAAGCACGACCTCACTAATGACAAGTGGCTTGATGAGATTGTAGATACTGTTACTAAAGTAAGGAATGGCGAAAAGATCTTTGATATTGTTGGGCAAATCACTGCCGCAGACAACGACCATCGCATTGTGACTATGTTCGCCGAATATGATACTGCTCGTCGCCTCACAGACTGGGCAAAGAGCTTCTTCGGTGCGTTTACTGATGCAGAGTACCTGCCGCGCAAAAACAAGAAACAGCCCGACTTCAAGGCATGGAATGGCGATAAAGTTCTCCCCGTCGAAACAAAGACATTAGGAGACTCGGCAGCCGTAATAGAAGCCGAGAAGTTTAACAACAAGTTCCTTAAGAAGATCAGCCAGGACGCACTGCCGCAGCTAGCAAGCTTCTACGAAGAAACGCCATTTGACGAGGGTATTATCTTCGTCTGGACGCAATCGCGCGTACAGTCAAGCAAAGATCGTCGCGTAGATGCGTACTGGGAGCTTCGACAGCGAGTCGAGCACGACATTGATATGAGTGGCCACGCATTCGACGTCAAGATTATTACGATGTTTACGAATCCGCTCGACTTGTGGGATTTTAGGTTAAAGGCCGGGGCGTAAGGAAGCTGCACCATACAATCAATGCAATTTGGGATGAAATGAGCGAATACTGATGCAGAAAGCGGTTTGAGACCATCCCTGATATAATAAACTCCATGAATGTTTATCTGGATATAGACGGGGTGTTACTCGTCAACGAAACTCACGCCGCAAACTATGCCGATGAGTTCTTGCAGGCTATCCTTGCAAAATACCCAGACTCCACTTATTGGCTCACGACTCACAACTGGAATGGTGAAAACCGCGCCAAAGCAGTGCTTGCCCCATATTTAAAACCTGAGACCGTAGAGCTTCTCGATAAAATAAAACCGACGAAGTGGAACGAACTCAAGACAGATGTCATTAACTTTGATGAAGATTTCCTTTGGTTTGATGACGATCTTTGGCCAAATGAACTGAATGTACTTGAGAAACATGAAGCAGTCCATAACTTCATCATGGTTGATCTCCATAAAGATCCCAACTTACTTGATAAGCTGGCGCGAGTAGTAAGCAATGGTTAGTTAATAACGTATTTAGTAGCTCCTGTGAATCGCAGCATTTCATCGGCAAGCGCTGATGACACTATGCGTCGCATTACCTCGCAGCTATCATTTTGCGAAAGTATGTTTAAGCTGCCTTCCCATAGAACATCATCAATAACTGCTAACTTTCGGTGATGCCTTACGGTGTAGAGCACTCTTACACCTAATTCTTGCATTGCTTGGATGCCGTCAATGGCTTGGCCGATATACTCACCATCATGCTCATCAGGACATCGCGTATTGACCGTGACTTCTATATCTCTATAGCGTAGCCCCTCAAAAATTGGCAACAATTCGTCGATGCGTCTCTTAGTTATGAACGGACTTTCAATATAGACACGCCGTCTTGCATATCGCATGTCGCTAGTAAACGTTTTGTAGAAAGTTTCGTTATTAAAAAGTTGAGAGGCACATAATCCTTGCGTGTCAGTCGTGCGGGAGAATAGTCTAAACATCGCTATTCTCCTCGTCTTCATCATCCTCTTTTTCGATAATATTTAGGCTATCTACCCCTATTAAAGTTCTATAATCGTTCTTTATGCCCAGCCATGAGATTATTACATAGGTAAAGGCGTTTGAAATATAACGTCTTTATTTTTGGTTTATTTTTCTAATCTGTGCATGGGTTCGAATCCTTTATGGCGACCAACGGTATTTTTTGAACACCGGATTAATGTATACTACATGGTATGACTGCAGAACGATACACTTTGCGTGCCGTGCTTACATATTACTAGTTAAGTTTATAATTTACAGAGACTGAACAACATCAGTTGATTTTGGCGTGTAGTGAGTAGCGAGTCGAGGCAGTTCATATAGCCAGCCTTAAGCTTAGCGTTTCGGTACAAATACCTTGCTTATCCCGTTATCTTCAAACAGCCGGGTGTCTCTAGCCTGTGTGTTAGTGGAAACCCTATAAGTTTCTGCGTAAGTCCTAACAAATACAAATTCATACTAGGAGTGTTAGATGTCTAAAAGAATTGAAATCATGAAACCCGGCCTAGGTCTGGGCGGGGCAACTTTCGATGTTGCAGCTGTCGGCGAAGCTTTACACTCCGGCCTAGGACACGACGTTCATCTGACTGCCGGTACTATTGATGAGGCTAGCCGAAGATTTCTTGCTAGTCGCGCCCTGTTGGACGTTACTATTATCCCAGAGCTAGACAGATTCCATCCCGATCATTCCGTAGAAAGGTTGGACTCGATTGTACGTGCTCATGACCAAGAAACAGTCATGTTCAACCAGGCCTTTCAAAGTGGACCATTCGCTTTGGCTGCATTACGACGGGCTCTACGCGTCGAGCCGCGGCGCTCTGTCTTGATGGTTCCTAACGATTTTCCAACCAGCCAATTCGAGATGCTCGAAGCTATGCCTCAAGGGGTAAAATGCTGGGTCGTTAACCCCGGATACATCCCGTTTTTGTCACAATATAACGATGGGCTAGACTATGGCACTTTACCATCGCCTCTGGATGTTAAGCGCTTTCGCCCCGAGTCTACAGAGCAAACAGCTGCCATTAGAGCTCAGGTTCGATCCCGTCATGGCGTCACAGATGAAGACATCATGCTTTTCCAACCCACTCGCGTTCACCCGCAAAAAGATCTGAAGCTTAGTGTAGACTTTGCGTGTGAACTACAGGTCAAGAGTGGGCGGACTGTTCGCCTAGTGGTTGCGGGCGGCAATGAAGTTTTAGAAGATTCTCGACGGTTCCAAACTGAAGTTGAGGCATATGCTCAAGCCAAAGGCTATACCAGTCTAGTACTAGTGGGTGGAATTGCCGATGCTAACGGTCGGGGTAATAGGATGAGTGACTACTTTTGGGCGGCAGACGCTGCCATTATGCCGTCAGCGATTGATGCTGCACCAAATACTCTCGGCGAAGCTGCATACTGCGGCTTGCCAATTGTCACCACAAAATTTGGCGATGCTTTTCTTGAGGACACTTTCACTCCGCTGTACGGTCAATTTGATACGACGCTGATAAGTCGTGACGAGCCATTGGCTCCGAAAGCCGAAGCGTTGTTAACGTTGTTTGATACTCCAAACTTGCTGGCCACAAGTATTGAACATAACCACCAGTTGTCCAAGGCCTTCAGCGTGGAAACTTTACCAGATCTACTTCGGATCTTAATGGCCTAGACTAGTGATTAGATGGAAGTTAAGGTAGGGAATTCAGAGTTGAACCCTTAGACATGAAAATGATTTTATATTTCAGGTTCTACATTTTAGGCTGTATAAAATACAGAGGGATTTAACAAGTGAGTGGAGTCAGGGGAAAGAGTATAAACATAAATTCCTCGAAATACTATTTTATTTAAGAATGAAAACGGCCCCCGAAGCGGCTCAACGAAGGAGCAAAGTCGCTTCGGTGCCGTTTCGGGGGCTTAGAGCCCTATCGAGGCTGCCCTAGTCCTTCTCTGTTGGCCAGCCCCAGGGCATCCTGCTGGCCCGTCCCGCGCCGACGACGGCTCCGACGGCGACCGAGATCGCTCAGGTGGTCAACGGCCCGGCGAAGTTCGAACGCCCTTCGGCCATGGAGTACGTCGCCAAGACGGACTCCTGCATCGTCGGCGGCATCGTGACGTCCGCCGAGTGGCACGCCGGCGGCAAGATCGTCGCCGTCGGTAGCGTCGACGGCAAGACCGTGGACTACACGACCTTCGGGTTCAAGTCCGACACCGGTCAGGTGTTCACCGTCTCCAAGAACGGGGCGCTCTACACCGCGCCGGGCGAGAACCTGGGGCTGCTGCGGAGAGCACAGTAGTGGGTGCCATGGAAGCTGCACCGGTTAGGGCAAGAACAAGCCATGTAGCGGGATACAAATGGGTGACTTATGGCGACAAAAGCGATTGTCATATCAATCGATACGCTATGAGTCACCCATGAATCATCCAACGCCATTCTATCATTTCTTGCTGCTACATATCACCTCAGACCTCAAAAACATTCAGAACTGGGGCGATACCACAGCACGTTTCATCTGCGGTGATGAAGTGATATTACTTACGAACCTTAGAAGGTGGCTATCCTTATACACAACGAATGTGCAAATGCAATTCAGTACACCGGGGACCAGACGCAGTTTTCGCGTCCAGCCCCCGGCAGGGATGGGTTAGACGCCAGCGACGCACTCGTATGCGCCGCAGACGATGACGGTGGCGTCGGCGATCGTCACCGGGGTCAGGACGTTCAGATTGAAGTCCATGTCCGCAGCCACGTCCGACAAGACACGCCGGATGAAGACGTCGTGCGCCTCCTTATTCAGCCAGCTCTCGACCAGGACCAGCTGCCCGTCGTTCTCGAACGCGACGAGCACTGTCGGACGAGCGATCCGCTGGGCCGAGTCGTAGCCAGCAGCCAGTGGGGTCGCCACGCCGGCGAACAAAACGGCCAGCTGGCTGTTCGCCTCGTCGGTCGCGGTCATACCACTGACGCCTTCGGACGTTCGGATAGCCATGCCGTACTTGTTACCCATGATCTTCCCTTCATTGGGACCGCACGGATTGCGGTTTGTAAATAATAACATTAAAACCAATAAATGCAACCTTAGTGATGGTGTACTTTATGTAATCAAAGGACAAAATGTTCACATCGCAAAAATGCAGCAATACCGCACGTCTTATCCTTTATGTTGATCAGCCACACCCACGCTGATACAATGTCAAAGTTCTGCAACGCCAAAGAAGGAGTGGGTGAAATGCCTATCTGGCCAGGCCGAGGCAACCCTCGGGACAACTACAGTTCCAAAAAGGACGGAGAGTATACGGCGGTCAGTACATGTCCCGTCTGCAAGACCAAGTATACCGGACGCAGCAGGCGCAGCCAGGCTAACGCGCAAAGCGGCGCCACCAGGCAAGCTAATGCGTGCGCACGACGGGATGATAAGAAAGCGGAGTAGCAACCGTTGTAGCCAAGTGCTGACAAGTAGGTAGCTGTCGCTCAGAACGACCACGTGCACATGGTCAGGTGCACGTGGTCAATTTTCACAGCAACAGTCCCATATACAGGATACCGAATGTGGATCTATCATTTATTGCAGATTCTAAATTTGATGATTAACATCACAATGTCTCATGTAAATTATGCGACCTTCAGATATAACTTAGTCGCTAGGCGCCCCTTGCCTTAGCCGAGAAGGTGATCATTATAACCAAGGCGGCTCATGCGCTTTGTGAGATACTAAGGAACATATGCATTATACTGAAGGTATGCCTAAACGATTGCAGGTAATAAGGATTGGTAAGTTTACCATAAAGATACGGTCATTCGTGGTGTTGGCCGCCTGCTTCTTGATGCTGATCGGCGCTGGTACTGGTTTTATAGTGATGCGTCATTTGTCACGACAAACAACAAAACAGTCGACTGCGCATAATGGCTCTCGTACGACAGATGTATCTGCCCCTTCGTCTGCAACCATGCAAAAAGACAACACAAAGCAGCCCTCGGTAGGTGGTGGGTCAAAAACAGGGACGAGTGGAAGCGCGTCAGGCTCAAAGACAACTACCAGTAAGGGCTCTGGCGGTAGTTCGTCGGCGACATCATCAGGGTCATCTGGCAGTGGCTCGTCGAGTTCAGGCGGCGGATCTCAGATCCCTGCACCTTCACCTCCAGGGCCTTTAAGCGCGCTTTCGGTTAGCAGCCTTACGGCAACTGCAAGTCCAATCAGCTCCACGCAGTGCCATATTAATCAATCTATATCGTTTAGTACTACTGGTAGCGGGAATGTCTCGGTGACCTGGTTGGTATATAGCAACCATACTGCGTCGGCAGCCTATAATCCGGTTGTACATACTTTCACAGCAGCGGGTACGCAGTCTGACAGTACCAGCTCATCATGGCAGGGATTAGAATCAGGGGATAGCTACAGGGTAAGCGCCTTGTTGACAAGTGGTTCGATAACGCAAATGGCGAGCCCGATTACGATCAGTAGTTGCGCGAGCGCTCAATCACTTCAGGCGCCAAACCAGGCATCATATATGAGTAGCCCTGTCGCGGGTAGTAGCCTTGTTATTAATCAGAATGCTGACTCTCTTTTTACAAATAGTTGTTCTATGAACTTGCAGGCTAGCTTTAGCGTAAATGGGCCGGGGAGCGTGCAGCCGGTGTATGTCATTACGAGTAGCAGCTCGATAGGAGCCACACTGTACTCACAGAATCAGTGGAGCTTTACAGGGCCTGGCAGTGCAACGGATAGCTCATACATTCGAATGCCCCATTTACCAAGTGGATTGTATAGCGTTACTGTGAAGCTGAACGTGCTTGGTGACCCATCGCATTCATCAACATATGGACCGGTAGCTAGCGCCTGCTCTTAGTAAGATAGATGTCAGAGTCGTCTTAGGTTGCGCCACAATCTTAGCAATCATCAGCCACATATTAGATTAGATTTACTTTTAAGCGTTATTATGATATAATAAGAATATACTCTGGGAAGTAAAATGCCGTCGAGCAACTGACTTATTGACCTTAACGCTCATTTTTCAGATAAATCCCTACGAGGAGGCCAACGGACAAAACCCATCAGGAGTATCGTATGTCTAACATCTTCGCCCGTATCGCCGGTGCACCGCCCTCGCCATTCCTGCAAGAGGTGCGAGAGGCCCGAGCGGCGGTTGAGGCTCGTCTCCGAAAGCGCGACGACCGCACGGATGTACAAATCATCATCGCCGATAAGAAGCCCATCACCATCTGGATGCAGCGTGGCTTCGAAGGAAGCGCGTTCACCTACATGGTGACCGATGGCACGCCTATCCAAGGAGAGCTCACCGGACATCAGCGCATCATCCGTGACGGAACGTTCGCCATCGAGATCATCGAAACTCGGCTACGGATCACGGCCGTCAAGGCTCACGTGAGGCCAGGCTGTAATATGCAGCAAGTCCAAGCGCTGATGCTCGAGGCCGACAAGACGCGTAGTCGACTCCGCGCGATAAGCAAGCCCGCTTCAGACGCGGATCGCACCATCGAAATGGTGATCGAGAGAGTCTAAAGTGTAGTAGCGGCCATGATGTTAGACTGGCCCGTCTCTTAATGAGGCGGGCCAGTTTTCATTTTCTTAAGACGACAACATACTCATAAATCGAGCAATCACTCCTCGTTGCGGTTGTAGCCAACGTGCAATGTCCGCTACTACAGCTGGATCAACATGCTGCGGCGCACCATACTCTGCGGGCGTTGAACGACCCTTGCCGGGAAAGAAAAGGTGATTGTCGGCTTTATATATTCGAATCTTAACGTTAGGGTTCTGGCTGAGGCCCGCCTTCCACCGTGAGAGATCATCCTCAACCGTCACTTGGTAATCTCGACCGCCCTGCAAGATGAACATCGGTTTTTCCAGTGCCACTGCCGTAGCAACCGGATCGTAATCGCGCACACTCAGCCAATACGCGCCCGAAAAACCAAAAGGTAGCTCGCTTGCTGGGGTTGAAATTGATAGCTGAGAGCTATCCACTAGCGCGGCTTGTTTTTCTATCGTAGCAACGGCAGATTTGGTAGAAGCAGTAGAGTTGAGAGTATCAACATATCGCGCCACACGAACAGCGGCTTGCTGCATTGGCTGAGCATCTCCCGCCATAATCACAAGCCCAGCTACCGACGGCTCGGCCGCGGCAATCTGTGGAGCCACTTTGCCGCCCATGCTATGACCCAAGATAAAAATTTTGTGTATGTCCACGTCCCGTTGTTGTTGAAGCATATGAACTCCGGCCACTGCGTGGGGTACATACTCATCCATCATAGTAAACTTCGGTGACGCAGCCACTTGACTATGCACGTAGTTCACTTTGTCAAAGCGCAGCACGGCAATACCGCGACTAGCCAGACCCCAAGCAATGTCCTTGAGGGGCTTATTAGCTCCGTCCGTTTCGTCTCTATCAAATGGGCCACCGCCACCAAGTAACACAACCCCCGGGTAAGGACCTGACCCGACAGGAATACTTATGGTTGCTCCTACATCAAGAGAATCGGCCGTTACCGTCACCTCATGTTCGGTGAATCTCCTCAATTTAGCATATGAAGGTTCCGACCATTCCGCCGCAGCAGGAGCAAGTCGAAGGCCATTGAGTAAGCCCTGATCATCAATAGACATGAATATCACGAGCTCGCCATGCTCAAACACGACAGGCGTACGTATCCGGACGCCTTGGTCAGTTTGCTCAGCTGTTGACTCGCCAATGTGTGTAACTGCTCCGCTCTTGCTTACTTCACTCGACCAAGCAGTGTGGACTGTTTCAGCAGAGGCGACGGCTCTGAGTTGAGGCGAAAAGAGACTCTCGACCTCCTTAAAGCGTTCATCCTTCATTATGCCCGCGACCTTTATCGCAATTGCCTTAGCCTCTGTTTCCGTCATACACGCCCTCCATGGTTACACAAATAGTTCTCTCCTTATTGTATAGAAATAATATTTATATACAATGTAGTTTCACGCATATGTGAAACTATTGAATAAGAATGCTACACAAGGTAAACTAACGACATGAACAAAGAGTCGCTGGCATTCATCGAAAAAGTAGGTATATTCGGAGCCCAGAATGGTACTCCCCGCAGCGTCTCGCGTATCATCGGCTATCTTCTTATTTGTGAACCTGCAGCGCAATCCGCCAAGCAAATTCAAGAAGGCCTACATCTTTCAGCCGGAGCCGTGAGCAACGCACTCTCGCTCTTAAAAAGAGCAGGTATGATTCGGCCTGTAAGCATTGGAGGCACGAGGAGCCTACTTTACGAAATTGACCCTAAAAGCTGGAAGCACGGTCGACGCGTTGGTCGGGCTCCTAAACATATAGGACACTAATATCCAGTGTAGCATTCTCGTAGCCTGGAATGCCTTGGAGGTATTCCACGGGCGTCAGCATGCGGAGCATGCTGTGCGGCCGGTAGAAATTGTAATCCAGACAATCTTCAA